>JBFZEW010000245.1:0-8296 GCA_041306665.1 Spirochaetota bacterium
AAAACTTCGCTGTATTTGCTGAGTTGGGCTATGGTGTAGCACTGATAAATGTTGGTGCAACTTTCAAAATTTAATAGGCAAGAATAATGTTTTGACAATTGAACCTCTGCTTTGTATGCAGAGGTTTTTATTTTTGAATATGTTGACAAAATATTATTTTAATCAAAAAGTTAAAATGAAATATATACGGGAGCAATAATGTCAGTAATTTATTTTTTGGATTTGTTCGGAACCTTCGTATTCGCGGTGTCAGGTGCAATTCTCGCGATGCGGAAAAAGATGGATATATTCGGAGTAATTGTTGTCGGCTTCGTAACTGCCGTGGGCGGAGGTACTTTCCGTGATTTGCTTCTAGGTAAAACGCCTGTATTCTGGTTGCATGACAAATATTATTTTATTGTAATTCTTTGCGGTACTGTGGCTACTTTCCTTTTTTCAGCGACTATTCTGAAAGTTGAGAATATGCTGCGAATCGCGGATGCTATTGGTCTTGGTACTTTTACAATTATCGGTATTGAAGTCGGTTTAAACAGCAATTTATCGCCGTTATTCGCAGTAATGATGGGTATAATTACCGCTTCATTCGGCGGTGCCGTGCGGGATGTAGTTTGTCAGGAAATACCATTAATCCTCAGCCGGGAAATTTATGCCACAGCATGCCTGATCGGCGGAATGATTTATTTTTTCCTGAAATGGCTGGGATTAAATCACAGTCTGACAATTTCTGTGTCCGTGTTCATAATAATAACTGTAAGAATGATTTCGATCCGCTTGAATTGGTCACTTCCTAAAAATGAGGATATGAAAAATAAATTTTAACTTCAGTATTATCTATGCAAGCTCTCACGCAGGAAATTTATCTTTTTTCTGTAAAATACTCTCAGTAGAATTCCATTTATAAATAATGTCAGCCAGCAAATGCATATCGCGAATACTTCAAAGCGATCTTTTTGGTCAATACCATATTGAATTTTCGCAGCTGCATGATCTATTGTTTTTTTCATTTTCTTTTTGATGTTTGTAGTTTCATTTAATACCATTAAACTCATCTTTCATGTCGCGCTGCATAAGTTTCATGGCTTCGACTTTGATGTCTGCGTCATTGTAGCATACCTGATATACTGCTTCGGAAATCGGCATTTCCACTTTCATTTTTTCGGCAAGATTATGAACAGAAAGCGCGGTAACATATCCTTCCGCTACGGCATTCTGCGATGCGATGACCTCTGATGCTTTCATGCCTTGAGCCAGTTTTTTACCGAGAGTTCGGTTTCTTGAAAGATCTCCTGTGCATGTCAAAATTAAATCGCCGACTCCTACGAGTCCTGAAAGCGTCAGCGGATCGGCTCCCATTGATACCGCTAGCCGGTTGATTTCGGCAAGTCCGCGCGTAATAAGCGACGCGCGCGCTGAAAGCCCCAGACCCAGTTCATCACAGGCGCCGCAAGCAACAGCGATTACGTTTTTTAAAGACCCGCCAAGCTCTACACCGATTATATCATTAGACGTGTAAATTCGTAATTTTTCGGAGTGAAGGGCTTTTTGAACTTTCCGTGCGGCTTGGATGTCTTTTGACGCACAGGCAATATCAGCAGGAAGTCCCATCGCGATTTCTTTCGCGAAAGTTGGACCAGAGAGAAATGTCATGTGATCTTTTCTTTCGGGAAATATTTCAGTAAGAATATCGCTCATCAAATCAAGTGTGTTGTTTTCAATTCCTTTTGTCGCTGAAATAAGTATTGTCTTTTCAGGAAGATGTTTCTTTACTTCATTTGCTGTCGCCCTCATGAATGCTGACGGACATACAATCAGACAGAAGTCAGCGTCAGTTAAAACTTCAGGCATATTATTTGAAAATTTGATTGTTTTATTTATTTTAAATCCAGGCAAGTAAGTTACGTTTTCGCCTGTTTTTTCTACTATTTCAGGCAGGTCTTTTTCGAAAACCCAGATTTTGACTTTGTGTCCAAGTTTATCTGCATAAATGGCAAGAGCTGTTCCGAATGCACCAGCGCCTATAACCGCAATGTTTGACATAAATTTTCTCCGGTTTTTTATTGACGTTAATTTATGTTATGAAAATGTCAAAGGTTTTACATAAAGCAACATAAATAATTAAAATATTTGAATTTTTTCTGAATATGAAAATATTCTAATTATTTAAAAATTTAAAATATATAAGCGTATTAAATTGTTGGAGTGCTGTTATGATTGTTGAAGATAGAAGATTTTAATGCGCTGATGGATATTTAATGAACTTGATTTTTTTTAAGTGATTTTTCTGCATACATACTTTTATCTGCGGCATTAATTATTGACTCAAGGGTTTCGTTTTTAGGATCTAATATAGTATAATAACCGATACTCATCTGAAGATTATATTGGTTTCCGGATTTCATGTTGTAATCTTTTAGATTATTCTGAATTCTGTTTATCATTGCATTCACGCTGCTGCTTGATGCATTTTCCATTATTATAATAAATTCATCACCAGCATATCTGGAGACAAGGTCAATGTTTCTTGTTGATTTTAAAAAAATATTCGTTACCGCTATTAAAGCTTTGTCGCCTTCGTTGTGACCGTAAGAATCGTTTATAATTTTAAAATCGTCAAGATCAATCATTAAAATTGAAAATGATCGTGAATTGCGGAGTTTAATTCTAAGAAAATTTTCAAGCTGTTTGCGGTTGTAAATTCCGGTCAGGTGGTCTTTTTGCAGTCCTTTAATTTCTGCATATAGAAAAACGATTAAGAGCGCGAAGGCCGAAGAACTCCAAATTGAAAGCAGGCCATATTGTATTACTTGAATTGTGGCTCCGAAAACAGGTAAAAGATTAAAAATAATAAATGCCTTAAAATTAGTTTTTTCTATTTTATTTTTATTTTTTAGTAGGAGAATTAATGTGTAGATAAGAGGACCATAACACAATGAAAATAGGATTGGATAGAAACGGCCTCTTGAAAAAATATTATTCGCAGAAATCATGAAAATCAAATCAGTGTTTGAAGTAATGATGATTATAAAAATGTTTATTATTAGAGGAAGCATGAGAATTAAATCATGTTTCCTGCGTTTTTTTTCCAGAACACATATGAAATTCGTTATGTAAATCATCCATAAACAGCCGAGTAATGGAGATATGCAGATAATAGCAAAATTAGTTATATAATTTAAAATGAAAAATAATTCACCTGATTGTCCATTGATTACCCATTTTAGAGATTCAAGCAGCAACATTAAACAAACAGTAAGACACATGTAGCCGAAAAGTTTATGCTGCATGTCGTATTTATCTAAACGGCGCTGTGTGATCCAGAAGAGAGAAATCATTATTAAGGAGGCAAAAATGTTTATATCAATATGCAGTAATAATTCCATATATTTATATTTAATGAATAAAATTAAAAAAAGCAATAAATAATTAAAAATTAATTGAAATAAAATCTCTATCGCTGATATTTGAAAAAAATAAAAATAACAGGAAACGCAATGAACGCTGAATTAAATGAAAAATACGCAGAAGTACTCCTAAAGACGGGACTTAATATATATAAAGGCCAGTGTTTGAATATCAGCTGTCCGGTTTCAGCGTACAGTTTCGGACTGATTGTTTCCGGAAAAGCATATGAGATGGGCGCAAAATATGTGCGTATAGATGTAGTTTCAAACGAGTATACGAAAATTCGGGCTGAAAAATGCGAAGATGATTTTCTCGATTTTGTGCCGTCGTATTCATTCGCTTTATATAACGAAATGGTTGCTGAAAATTGGGCTTTTTTATCACTCGATGACACAGAAGAGCAGGATGTTTTATCGTCAACTGATTCAACAAAAATAAGCACTATAACAAAAGCATTCCGTCAGAGCAGAAAAGTGCTTCGAGAAAATTTAATGAAAGATAAAATGCCTTGGTGCGTTGCCGCATATCCGGGTGAAAACTGGGCGGAAAAAGTTACAGGCTCCCGTGATGTAAATAAACTATGGGAAATTCTTATTCCTATATTGAAACTTGACAGTGATGATCCTGCTGCTGAATGGGAAAAATCCGCGGCCGCAATTCATAAACGCGCTGAAGTTTTAAATAACTGGCAGCTTGATAGAATTCATTTTGAAGGGCCTGGAACAGATTTATCCATTAAATTGTCGCCTTTTTCAAGATGGCTCGGCGCTGGTTCAAATACTCCTGACGGAAGATCTTTCATGCCGAACATTCCGACTGAAGAGATATTCACAACTCCTGACTTCAGACTGACTGAAGGTAAAGTTAAAGTTACAATGCCGCTGAAGGTTCTGGAAAAAATGGTCAAGGGTGCTTGGTTTGAATTTAAAAGCGGAAAAGTCATTAATTTCGGCGCGGATGAAAACGCGGATATTTTAAAAGAGTATTTAGCAATGGATGATGGAGCTTCCTTTTTGGGTGAAGTTGCTCTTGTCGATTCTTCATCACCGATATATCGAAGCGGGAAATTGTTCGGCAGCATTTTATATGACGAAAACGCGTCGTGTCACATCGCGCTTGGCGGAGGGTATCCGCCTGCATTCAGTAATTCCAATTTATTTGTAACTGAAAATGTTCAGAAAGAATTCGGATGCAATGATTCTATAGTTCATACTGATTTTATGATAGGTTCGCCGGAAATTCAGGTAACAGGTTTTAACAAATCGGGAGCATCTTTCAAGATTATTAATAACGGGAAATTCGTTATTTAGAATTTAAAAAAATCAGCATCATTTTTACTTTCCGTAAATTTCATAGCAAAACATGTCAGGATAAAAATGACATGTAATTAGTGTTTTTTGGAAAAGTTTTAAAATGTGGTAACCTGGACGTTACCGCACCTTTTTACTTGCGTTTTTTTGTTTTGCAAACAATATGTTTGACATTCAAAATAAGCATGTTTTGTCCGGCGAAATCGGATTTTTCAAAGAAAAAGTAACTTGAATCAATTTTCAAAAAGATATACTATTTAAATTGTGAAAAAGAAAATTACAATAATATTTCTGATGCTTGTTTGTGTGACTGCCGGATATAGCGCGGAGCATAAATCTATTTCTATCGTTACAGGAGATTATCTTCCTTTCAGCGGTGAGAGGCTTAAAGATGGAGGTCCTCTTTCTGTCATTACAACAATGGTTTTCAAGAATTTAGGTTATTCCGTAAAAATATCATATGTTCCCTGGCTGCGATGTGAATATATGATTCAGAAAAACATTGCCTGGGGAGCTTTTCCATATACGAAAACTCCGGAACGTCTTTTGAAATATAATTATTCGGATCCATTAATAACATCCAAATATTTTTTATATTATTATGAAAATCCGAAATTCAAAAATATGAAATACGAAAAAATAACGGATCTTCTTTCTTATAAGGTCGGGGCTGTAGCCGGGTACTTCTATGAATATGATTTCAAGAAGTATGGAATTAAAGGGATATATTCTCTGACTGAGGAAATATCATTTACAGTTCTTAAAGAAAAACGAATTGAGATTTTTCCCTGCGATGAAAATGTCGCTAACTATATCATAAGCAAAAATTATCCTGATGAAAAAGATAAATTTGAAAAAGTGAAAGGTCAATTTGGAACATTTGATTTCGGCATAATTTCATCGAAAGATTACCCGGATGGTGTTAAGATAATTAATGAGTTTAATATGGAATACAGACGTCTGCTTGCAAATGGAAAAATAAAAGAGATTTTCAAGGCATATAACATTTCTGATTAATTATAATTTTTCCGTGTTAAAAAACGATAAAGATTATTTTTTTGCCATAAATAAAGTATCTATTGCCGTATCTGTATCGCCGCTTAGTAAATGGCATAAACTCAAGGAAATGTAGTCTTCAGCGTTGCGGCTTTCACCGGATTTTTCGGTCAGTCTTTCAATTTTATTTTCAATTGTACCGTAACGGTCGGTAAAAGTTTCAACAGGGAGCAGTTTAACAAAGTCGTCATATTTCGTAAAAGCAGCGTCTTTAACTTTAACAGTTTTTAAAATTTCCGCTGCTTTTTCGTGATTTCCCATTTTATAATAAATGCTGCTTTCAAGTTTAAAAGCATTTAGATTTTCATTGCCGTAAGATGATATTTTCTGACAAAGCTGCAGTGACCTGTCAAGCTGATTGGTTTCATAATACATGAGAGAAAGGGCGTTAAGTGCTACCTTATTGTCAGGTTCAATCTGCAGTACATCGGTGAATGCGGCTTCGGCAGCGATGTGATTGTTAAGACGAGAGTAAGCAAGTCCGGTAACTAGCGAAGCGAGAGTAAAATAATGGTTGAGTTTTCGCGATCGTTCGAAACTTATTACCGCCTGTTTGAATTTCTCTTTTTTATAGAAAATACTGCCGATGTTAAACCAATTCAGATAATCTTCGCCTAATTTGCCTGCCTGTTGAAAACAATTCATCGCGTCATCAATTCTACCCATTCTGGAATAAAGAGAACCCATGTTTATGAGAACAGGCCTGAACGTCGGATCTTCTTGTGCAATCAGCGCGTACTGAGCGAGTGCGTTCAGATGATCGCCTTTTTTTTCAAGATCAAGCGCATGATTGAATTTGCTTTTCAAAATGTCAGTCAATGTATCTCCAGGTGAATTAGATTTACCAGATTATATCTGTTACTTTGAAAAGTACAATGATTATTTCTTCAACAGCCTCACTTCTTTGATAGATATCTGAACCTGCGGAACATCCTGGAATCCGCTGAAAGAACCTGTTGGAGCTTCTCCAATTAAATCGACAATGTTCATTCCCTTTGTAACTTCAGCGAAAACGCAGTAACCGAATCCCTGTTCTGAATCATCAGTATGATTAAGAAAGTCATTATCTTTCAGGTTAATGAAAAATTGGCTTGTGGCACTGTCGACAATTGCTGTTCGTGCCATTGCAACAGTTCCTCTTTTGTTTGGTATATTGTTTGCGGCTTCATTTTTTATGGGGTTATATGTTCTTTTCTGTTTAAAATTCGTATCAAAGCCGCCGCCTTGTATCATGAAGTCTTTAATTACTCTGTGAAAAATAGTTCCATTAAAAAATTGTGCTTTTGCATAACGTATGAAGTTTGTCACTGTTTCAGGAGATTTATCGTCCATGAAAGCGATTTCAATAGTTCCCATGCTTGTGACAATTTCAGCGCCATAAAATTCAGCTGAAGACTGCACCGATGGTGATTCAGCAGGAATTGATTCTTTTTTTTCTTTGCCGCATGACAGTGAAAAAAAAGCGGTTAAAAGCATTATAAAATAAAATTTTCTCATTTAATGTCTCCACATAGTTTTATAATGTTATAATTTAAAGATAATGATTGTTTGTAAATTAAAAAAGCAGAATTTATTAAATGTTGTCTAAAAATTTTTCAAATCGGTCTTTTGTTACTTTGCATATGGGACATTTTTCCGGAGGGTTTTCTCTCGCGCAAATGTAGCCGCAGACTGTGCATCGCCAGACGGGATATTTCAAATTTTTGGAAGTTAAAGTTTTCTGTTGTTGTGTTGCGTCTGCAGACGATTTAGGTCTATGTCTGTCTGGAATTGATTTCAATTTTTTCTTTCCATCTGCAATTTCATCAGAAACATACAGACCGCAATAGCATGCTCCGAATTCAGAAATATCCTGATCGCGGTAGATGCATGGACATATTATGTCGCGATCTTCTTCATATAATCCGGAAGCAAGCCTGCATGGACAAGCCTGATAACCATAACGCTTTTCATTTATAATTAATCCTTCGGTCAAAGCTTTTGAAAATTCAGAATCAGCGTTAAGGTTATATCCGCCGTTTTTAGAGTCGAGATGCAATTTGTTGAATAGAACATCAATTTCAATCTGTTCGGGTTTTGGGCGGCTCATTTGTTTAATTCCATTATAATTTCATCTTCATCAAAACCTACGAGGCATTTTCCATTGATAACAATTGTCGGATATGAGCATTCAGGATTCCATTTTCGAAGTTCATCTTTGACAGCGGTTTTTTCATCGCCGGTCAGTTCATCGACATATGTATAATTATATTCAACAGCGTTGTCGTCGAGCAGCTGTCGTGTTTTTTTACACCAGATGCATGTACTCAACGCATAAAGTATAATTTCACCTTTATTTTTCCCATCAACTTTTGTCACTTTTTTCTCCTGTTTGTTTCTTTTTGTTATTATATCTCATTATTCAACAAAATCAAGAAATTATTACCTGCAACGTACCTGCAACGTACCTGCAACGTACCTGCAACGTACCTGCAACGTACCTGCAACGTACCTGCAACGTACCTGCAACGTACCTGCAACGTACCTGC
>JBFZEW010000246.1:0-3016 GCA_041306665.1 Spirochaetota bacterium
TGAATATTACATCCATGAAACTATTCTGTTCAAATACACCATTCAGCGGACGCGGTATTTTATCATCAAGAAGAAGCGGCTTTGTCATTGTAGCTCCTTCAAACAATAGAGTTGAAATAAAAAGAGCGATTCCTGGCCCGAGAAAATTTATTGCGATACCTGAAATTACATGATCAGCCGTAAAAGTAACGCATGCTATCGCATGAAGCAGAGCTATCAATGCTCCGCTTAGACCCGCGAGTAAAAAAGCCAGCCAAGGGTTTCCGGTAAAGTATCCCACTGCAGCTCCCGTGAATGCTCCAAGAACCATCATTCCTTCAAGTCCGATATTAACAACACCTGCATTTTCGGAAATTACTCCGCCAAGAGCTGTATATATAAGAGGCGCGGAATAGAGAAGAGTCGTACCAATTATAAACGATATACTATCCAGCATTTTATTTCCCCCTTTTTTTAAATTTAATTGAATATAACATTTTGATAAACTTCGGCATCGCAATAAAAAATACGATTGTTCCGATAATAATGTTTATAATTTCAGTCGGAGCATTCATCTCATTCTGTATTTTGGTACCTCCGTACTTGAGAATACCGAACAGAATACCTCCAAGAACACAACCGATTGAAGATACGCTTCCGATAAGAGCGACTGCGATACCGTCAAAACCGAAGCCTTCCATTCCTGAAAGGTTTGCGACTTTCAGCGTGTTGCCCATTACGTGAAATGCTCCAGCAAGACCCGCAAGCACTCCTGAAATAGCCATTGAAATAACCATTCCTTTCTTCACATTTATGCCGCCATATTCAGCAGCATGTTTGTTAAATCCGACTGCCCGTAATTCATAGCCTAAAGTCGTGCGTTTAAGAATGAACCATACCAATATTGCCAATAATATCGCGAAAATGAAACCAAGATTAACCGGTGCTTTCAATAAATCAGCAAGAACCGGATGTGATGCGAGATATTCATAACCCGCATCGCTTTTTTTCCACGCGCCGAGAATATCTATTCTGGCAGTATCCTGAATGTTATTTGTCACATGCACGCCTACTTCTTTGGCGATTCCTTCCATGCTCACAATCCAGTTGCTTAAATAAAACGCGATCCAGTTCAGCATGATTGTACTAATGACTTCATGCACGCCGAACTTTGCTTTCAAATAGCCTGACAGACCGCCCCAAAGGCCAGATGCGACTGCTGCAATTAGTATGACAGCAATAACATGAATCACAGGCGGCAGTTTAAGAAAACATCCCGCAAGCGCAGCAGTAAGCGCTCCTATTATAAACTGACCTTCAGCTCCAATATTAAATAATCCTGTTCTAAAAGCGAACGCGACTGACAATCCGGTAAGAATAAGCGGTGTCGCGTAAATTATTGTATAGGCGACATATTTCGGTTTAGAAACGACACCTTTAACAATAATTGCATATGCCGTAAAAGGATTATAACCAGCTAACGCGAGAATTATTGCTCCAATGAATAACCCCAAAAAAATAGATACTACTGTAAATCCGGCAGTGGATTTTATTATTTCTGCAAGTTTAGTTTTTACGTTTATTTTCATTTTGTTGATTTTCCTCCTGCCATCAATAATCCTATTTCATTTTCATCGGCGTCTTTTGCGTCTATGATTCCTGCAATTTTACCTTCATACATGACAGCAATACGGTCTGAAACATTCATAACTTCATCAAGTTCAAGAGAAACAAGCAATACAGCTTTGCCCCTATTGCGCTGATCAACAAGTGATTTGTGAACAAACTCAATTGCACCGACATCAAGTCCGCGCGTAGGCTGCGCGGCAATCAGAACATCAGGGTCGTTGGTAACTTCACGTGCGATAATAACCTTCTGCTGATTTCCACCCGAAAGAGCTCCAGCTTTATAATTTTCATCATTAGGTCTTACGTCAAATTTTTTGACAAGCTCGCGTCCGAAGGACTTAATCTCATCGAATCTTAAAATTCCATTTTTAGAAAAAGGAGATTTTTTATAGTTTTCAAGAATCATATTTTCAGCAACAGTATATTCCATTACAAGCCCGTGCTTCTGACGGTCCTGCGGTATCGTTGAAATCTTGCTTTTAATTACATGGCGCGGAGTACTGTTCGTAATGTCACTGCCATTAATTTTAACGCTTCCGCTTTCTGTTTTTCGCAGACCTGTAATTGCTTCAATCAGCTCAGTCTGACCGTTTCCGTCAACGCCTGCAAGACCCAAAATTTCACCCTTTTTAACCTTAAGCGAAAAGCCGTCCACTTTATTAATTCCGCGATTGTCTTTCACGACAAGATTATCGATTTCAAAAATCGTATCACCGCCGGCTCTGTCATCTTTATCAACTTTGAAACTTACTTCACGTCCTACCATTTTCGACGCAAGATCATTTTCCGTAACCTTTGAAACATCAACAGTATCTATATGTTTACCGCGCCTGATTATCGTGCAGAAATCGGCAACAGCCTTAATTTCCTGAAGTTTATGTGTAATAATTATTATTGATTTTCCTTCTTTAGTTAAATTATGAATTATGTTTATTAAATCATGGATTTCCTGCGGGGTAAGGACTGCAGTCGGTTCATCAAGAATGAGAATGTCGGCTCCACGATAAAGAGTTTTTAATATTTCAACTCTCTGTTCCATTCCTACTGTAATGTCCTGAATTCTGGAATTCGGATCAACATGAAGACCATATTTCTGGGACAAAGCCTTAATGTCATTTGATGCTTTTTTCATGTTAAGAATTCCGCCGAAACGCGTGGTCTCCTTTCCAAGAATTATGTTTTCGGTAACTGTAAACGGTTTTACAAGCATGAAATGCTGGTGCACCATTCCAATACCGTGCTGAATAGCAACATTCGGATTAGAAACATCAACTTTTTTACCATTAATGAAAATTTCGCCAGCAGTTGGTTTATATAAACCATAGAGCTGATTCATCACTGTTGTTTTTCCTGCACCATTTTCACCTAATAGCGCATGTACTTCTCCTTTGTGAATTGTTAAATTTAT
>JBFZEW010000247.1:0-9016 GCA_041306665.1 Spirochaetota bacterium
TCACGTTTATTGTTCGCGCCCGAAACGCCTCGTCCGCCTCGGTTCTGCTTTTTAAATGTATCAATCGGCAGTCTACGAATGAAACCGTCATTTGTAACGGAAATTACAACATCTTCATCCGCGATTAAATCTTCAACATCAAAAGAAGTATCACTTTCAGTACCGACGGAAATTTCAGTTCTTCGCTCGTTGCCGAATTTTTCATTAATATCAATAAGCTCTTTTTTAACGATTGCTAGAATTTTCTTATCGCTTGCTAGAATTGCTTTTAATTCAGCGATTAGTTTAACTAAAGCTCTTAATTCTTCTTCAATTTTCTTAACTTCAAGACTTGTGAGTTTTTGAAGTCTCATTTCAAGAATAGCTTTAGATTGTCTTTCAGAAAGTTTAAATCTCTTCTGCAATCTATCATCAGCTTCTTCGACTGTTTTAGACGAACGGATAATTTTAATTACTTCATCAATATTATCCAGCGCGATTTTTAAACCTTCCAGAATGTGAGCGCGCTCTTCAGCTTTTTTAAGCTCATATTGCGTTCTTCTGAATACAACTTCTTTTCGGTGAAGAATATAATGATTAAGCATAGATTTTAAATCTAAAATTTTCGGTTCATTTCCAACAAGAGAAAGCAGAATAATACCGAAACTAGTCTGAAGTTGAGTATGCTTATATAATTGATTCAGAATTATGCTTGAATTCGCATCTTTTTTAATCCCTATTACAATGCGCATTCCCCTTCGATCAGATTCATCACGTAGCTCTGCAATACCTTCAATAACCTTCTCATTTACGAGATCGGCTATTTTTGTAATCAGCATAGCCTTGTTTACCTGATAAGGGATCTCGGTAACAATAATTCTTTCACGGCCTTTTTTATCTTCTTCGAATTCTATTTTACTGCGTATTTTCAGGGAACCGCGTCCAGTTTCATAAGCATTTCTGATTCCATCGACACCCATAATAATTCCGGCTGTTGGAAAATCCGGTCCTTTGATAAATTTCATAAGCTCACGAATTTTAAGCTCAGGATTATCAATTAATGCAACTGTGGCATTTATTACTTCTGTCATGTTGTGCGGAGGAATGTTCGTTGCCATACCAACCGCAATACCCGTAGAACCGTTAACAAGCAAATTCGGATATGCCGCGGGAAGAACAACAGGTTCTCTTCTTGTTCCGTCAAAGTTATCAGTTAAATCTACAGTTTCTTTATCAATATCTTTCAATAATTCTTCAGCAATCTTTTCAAGACGCGCTTCAGTATATCGATATGCGGCAGGAGGGTCTCCGTCTACTGAACCAAAGTTTCCCTGACCGTCAATAAGCGGCACGCGCATTGAAAAATTCTGCGCCATACGCACCATAGTATCATATACGGCAGTATCACCATGCGGGTGGAACTTACCGATAACTTCTCCGACAATTTTCGCGGACTTAACATAAGGTCTGTCATGTCTCCAGGCACGTTCATTCATCGCGTGAAGAATTCTCCGATGTACAGGTTTTAATCCGTCACGTATATCTGGAAGCGCACGTCCAACAATTACACTCATTGCATAAGAAAGATACGACTCTTTCATTTGATCTTCAATTTCTACAGATGTAATCTTTTCTTTAAATAAAGATTCCTGATTTTCACCCTGCTCTGTTTTCTTAGCCAACTTAATATCTCCTAATTATTAATACAGTTATTCACAATTGTTAATAAATTATTAATAAGTTATAAATCTAAATTTTCAACATACTGAGCATTGTCTTCAATAAACTTTCTGCGCGGTTCAACAGCATCGCCCATTAATACTGTAAAAATTTCCTCCGCGGCTACTTCATCATCCATTTGAACTTTTAAAAGACTTCTATTTTCAGGATTCATTGTAGTTTCCCAAAGCTGGTCAGGATTCATCTCTCCAAGACCTTTATATCTCTGAACATGCATTTTCGCGTCATTAAGTTTTTTTACAAGTTTATCCTTCGCTTCTTCAGTATATGCATATGACATTTTACCGCCTGATTTAACGCTATAAAGCGGAGGCTGCGCGATAAATAAATATCCGCTTCGAATGATATCAGGCATGTATCTGAAAAAGAAAGTTAATATCAATGTCCGAATATGCGAACCATCAACATCCGCATCCGTCATAATTACGATTTTATTATATCTTGCTTTGTCAAGAGCGAACTGATCACCAATACCTGTTCCGATTGCCGTAATAATAGTCTTGATCTCATCATGTGAAAGTACTTTATCAAGCCGCGCCTTCTCAACATTGAGGATTTTTCCCTTCAGCGGCAGAATAGCCTGAAAATTTCTGTCCCTTCCCTGCTTCGCAGAACCGCCAGCCGAATCACCCTCAACAAGGTAAATCTCGCATTTTGAAGGATCTTTCTCTGAACAATCCGCTAGTTTACCCGGCAAAGTGTCATTTTCAAGAGCATTCTTTCTTCTGGTTAAATCACGCGCTTTTTTGGCCGCAAGTCTCGCTCTTGCGCTAATGATACATTTATCAAGAATTTTACGGACTTCCTGTGGATTTTCTTCAAAGTATAAGGTTAAATTTTCATTCGTTGCTGATTCTACAATTCCCTTCACTTCTCCGTTTCCAAGTTTCATTTTAGTCTGACCTTCAAACTGCGGATTAGGGATTTTTACACTTATTATTGCTACTAATCCTTCACGGACATCATCGCCGGAAAGAGATTCCATTTTTTTATCATATTTTTCACGTTTAAGAAAATCATTCAGAACTCGCGTTAAAGCTGATTTAAAACCTATAAGATGAGTTCCGCCTTCCCGCGTGTTTATATTATTCGCGTAAGTAAAAACAGTCTCAGTGTAAGTATCAATGTAATCCATCGCTATTTCAATTTCGATTTTATCTTTTTCGGTTTTAAAATAAATTGGTTTTTTTGTAATTGATGTTTTATTTTCATTCAAATGCTGAACGAAAGTAACAATACCGCCTTTAAACTGAAACAAGGTTTCTTTTCCTTTTCCTCTTTCATCGCGGAAAATAATTTTGATACCAGCGTTCAGAAACGCGAGTTCACGTATTCTTTTTGCAAGAGTATCATAGTTATATTCTGAAACTTCGAAAATTTCCTTGTCTGGCATAAAATGAATAGTAGTACCTGTTTTAGTTGATTTTCCGCCGGATTTCATATCACCCGTCGGAACTCCTTTTCTATATGTCTGTGTGTATTTTGTTTCATTTTTACGTACTTCGACGTTCAGCCATTCAGAAAGAGCATTAACAACTGAAAGCCCGACACCATGGAGTCCGCCTGAAACTTTATAACTGTCGTTATCAAATTTTCCCCCGGCGTGAAGTTTTGTTAATACGATTTCAAGTGCTGGACGCTTATATTGCGCGTGCATATCAACAGGTATGCCGCGCCCGTTATCTTCAACCTCTATTGAATTGTCCTTATGAATGGTTACTGTAATCGTGTCACAATAACCGGCTAATGCTTCATCTATTGAGTTATCGATAATTTCATAAACAAGATGATGCAGCCCGTAAAAATCGGTTGAACCGATATACATGGCCGGTCTTTTTCTGACTGCGTCCAGACCTTCAAGAACCTGAATACTGCCAGCTTCGTAATTTTTTTGAGACATTAATTTTTACCTCTTAAATATAGACAATCTGTCAAATCTATTGCTTCTCTTTTTATTATAGTAGCTGAACTGATTTTACTTGTAATTACTTCATCGTCCTCATCTATAATAATACATTTTGTATCTTCCTTCGCTTCATCAAGATAATCTTCATTTCGTTCGGACATCTCAAGAGTTTCCAAATTAAAAATACCGATTATTTTTTTATCTGATACAATATTCTTATCACCAATGTGTATGTACATAGTTATTTCCAAAAGTCCTTTTTTATTTCGACTTTAATTCCTTTAACAGGACAATTACTGAATTTATCATAAAGTTTTTTAATTATAATTTTACTCATCATCGTAATATCATTTGCAAACACAGAATGATCAGTTTTTATAAACAAAGTATTATTAAAAATTCTATCCGGTCTGCTGTGTGAAGATATAATTACTCCGGTAATATCGGGCCAAATATCCCTTAAATATTCAACTGAAAAATTATTATCAAGTTTAAATTCTTTTAAAAAATTACTTAAAATATCGCCTGATTTAACTGGTTTATTAGTCCGTTTTTGGTTAAAATTCCATTTCATTGGCTATTCACCGTAGCGTTTTCAACATTAAATATTTTAATGTTTTTTTGCGAAAAATAATTCATAATATTATCAACATTCACAGCCGTAATTATTACCTGATTTTTTTTACTTATTGTTTCAATTAAATTTTTTTTCCGCGTACTGTCAAGTTCAGAAAATATATCATCAATTAAAATAATAACATTTTCGTCTTTCATTTTTTCAATAAACTTTATTTCAGCATTTTTTAGTGCAATTACAGATGTCCTTTTCTGTCCTTGCGATGCAATTGATAAAAATTCTTTATTGCCGCATTTTAAAATATAATCATCTTTCTGCGGCCCATGTGCTGTTGTTTTTCTGATTAATTCCAGTTTGTTTGCGTCTCTCAGTTTTTGCAAAATTTCAAATTTATCTGCAGGAATGTTATTATTATAAATTATATCGGGAATTTCTATTATTTTTTCAAACGATATTTTATTGTATTCATTTTTAAAAATCTTTCCGTATTCATCAACAAATTCTTTTCTTCGTTTAACTATATATGCTGATTTTTCAGCGAAAAGATCGTCCCAAATTTCAAGCTGATCTTTATTTATCCGATGCTCTGAAATATCTTTAAGGCATTTATTTCTTGATGCAAGAATTTTTTTAAAGTCTGTAATATTTTTAAGATAAACATTATCGATTTTAGAAATTAAACCATCAAAATATTTTCTTCTAATTTCAGGAGCGCCATTTATAATATTAATGTCATCGGGAGAAAAAACAACAGTAATTATATCTCCATAATAATCTGAAAATCTGGTAATTTCATTGCCGTCTTTTTTAATTTTTTTAACTGGCTTTTCATCAATATTTTGAAAACCTATTTCATATTTATTAATTACTTTTCCTGAACACTGCGCACAACAGTAATATGAATTGCTGTTCCATTTCATCATATCTTTATCAGAAACTCCACGAAAAGATTTGATTCCAGAAAGAACTGTCAGAGCTTCTATAATATTTGTTTTTCCGGCACCATTATGACCAATGAAAAAATTTATATCATGAGAAAATTCAATTTTTTCATTTTCATAATTTCTAAAATTTTTAAGTATTAAATAGTCAATTAACATCAATCTGCGTTTTTAATCTGAATTGGCATAATAACAGCAATATAGCTTGGGTCGCTTTCAGACATAAATGTTAAGGGATTCATTTGACCGGTTAAAGATATTTTCAGACCAAATGAATCAATTTCTTTTATCGATTCCATTATGTATTCAGCATTAATTCCAATTGTAATATCTTCTTCGCCTTTCAATTCAATATCAATGGTTTCTTCTCCTTCACCAAGTTCAGGAGTTTTTGCTTCTATTTTTAAATTGTTTTTCATAAACTTGCAAATGATTTTATACGTTGGTTCTTTTGAAAAAATCATTACGCGTCTTAATGATTCAATTAATAATTTATTATCAATAATACATTCTGATTTAAAATCCTTTGGAATAACCTGTTTATAATTTGGAAATTGACCATCAATAAGTCTGGAAATTATTTCAGTATTTCCTATTTTAAAACTGCATTGTTTATCTTGAACAGAGAAAATGCATTTTCCTGAATTTAATAATTTATAAACTTCATGAATTGTTTTTAGAGGAACAATAATTCCGTCTTCAATGTTTATATTGTTTTCAACTTCCTTGGTTACAATCGAAAGCCGTCTTGAATCAGAAGCAACGGCAGAAATTTTATTATCTTCAGTTTTAAAAAATATACCGTTGAAAACTGGTTTTATTGAATCTGTTGATGCAGCATATATTACTTTTTTAATCATCTCTTTTAAAATTAGCTGATCAATTTCAATTTTATTTTTTGATTGAATAGTTATGATTTCAGGGAAATCAACAGATGAAGTTCCAATTAATTTATAAGACCCTTTTATCTTTCCCGATTTTGAATTTATTTTTATTGAATTAGATTCATTAACATCGAGAAGAACATTTCCGCCTGGAAATTCTTTTAGAATTTGAGCCAATCTTTTTCCACTGCATGTAAAAGATTTATTAGAATCTGAAATTGCATCAATGCTTGTTTTAACAGCAATCTCATTATCTGTTGCAATTATTTCAATGTTGTTTTCAAAAACATTAAAACAGCAATTAGCCAATAAAGGATTCAAAGGTTTTGATGATATTACTGAATCGGCAATTAATACTGCTTTCAGAAGATGATCTTTATCTATTTCTATAATCATGTTAACACCCCTTATATTATATATTAATTAATAATTTCTTTATATTAATAACAGTAGTAGTAGGGACTGTGAATATGTGGATAATTTTTGTAAGTGCTGAAAAAATCAGATGTTACGCAAATTATTTTTGTTAGAAACACTATTCATACAATACTCATATGCTGTTAATTACTTTGATTATTTTTGCTAATTTAATAATTGTTAAATATTCTTGATAAATACAAGGTTTATTAACATTATTTAAAGAGTTATTAACATTGATTAACTCTTTAAATCAACTACTATTTCGTTTACTATTTCTTTTAATGTTTCATCGTTTTCAAGATTGTTTTCGATGTTATTTCTAGCATTTATAACAGTTGAATGATCTCTGTTTCCGAATTCGACTCCGATTTCAGTTGTTGTTAAATTTGTTAATTGTGTCGCTAAATACATTGAAACAAATCTCGGTTGTACAATACTTGAATGTCTGCTTTTTGATTTTATACTTTCCACTGTGACATTATATCTTTGAGCAACTTTTTTCATAATATCATTAATAGTAATATTTTTATTATGATTTTCTTCAAATAACGGCCGTAAATGAGTTTTTGCAAGTTCAATTGTAATCGGCTGTTTCTGAACAGTTGCTACAACATGCAGTTTTTTCAAAGCTGATTCAAGCGCTCGGATACTTGATTTTATTCTTCTCGCAATATATGTAAGAACTTCATCGGGAATATAAAATCCTTCTTTTTCGGCTTTATTTCGAAGAATAGCTTCTCTTGTTTCAAGATTCGGCATTTGAATATCAGCTAATAGACCCCATTCAAAACGTGTTCTTAATCTTTCCGTAAGATGAGAGAGATCTTTGGGAGGTCTATCGCTTGTAATTACAATCTGTTTATTATTTCTGTATAAATCTTCAAAAGTATGAAAAAATTCTTCCTGAGTTTTTTCCATTTTCGCTATAAATTGAATGTCGTCTATTAAAAGGACATCTACATTTCTATATTTCATTTTAAGCTGGGGAGTTGTGTTATTTCTTATTGCCTGAATAAATTCATTAACAAAATTTTCACTTGTTACATAGAGTATTTTTAAATAAGGTTTATTTTTTTTTATTTCATGACCGACAGCCTGGAGTAAATGAGTTTTTCCCAATCCTGAATCGCCATATAGAAAAAGCGGATTATATTGAGTAGCCGGCGCTTTTGAGATTGAAACAGCAGCAGCATGAGCGAGCTGATTGTTAGGTCCGACAATAAAATTATCAAAAGTATATGTGGGGTTAAACATTATTTCGTTGTCATAATTTTCGTATTTGTTTTCAGAAATTATTTCTGCAGGTATTTCATCATTAATGTTGATTTTTTGCGTTTCATCTTTGGTAATAAATCTGCATTTTACATCATTTCCAGCATAACTGATTAATGCGGATTCGATCATATTAATAAATGATTTATTAATATGATCTTTTGCAATTTCATCCTGAACAAGAATGATAATTTCATTATTATTCATGGTTACAGCAGATGTGTCCTTTAGCCACATATCAAAGGTCTGTTTATTTAACTGGCTCTGTATTTCTTTTAAAACACCAGACCATAATTTTTCGTAAGATGTAGACATAATAATTCCTTAAAACGTTTATTAACAATTGTTAATAAGTATGTTTATAAATATAAGTTTCCTATTGTTTATTTGAAAAATGATAGTTTGTGAATTTGACTTTGTTGTTAATAAAATATTTAATTATAATCCAATATTTGGCAATCAATTAATCAGGTAAAAATCCGTTAAAATTTATTTTTTTAATAATTGTTATTTTATTGTTAATAAGTGTTAATAGAACGACTATTTTGTTAATTACTTGTGAATATTGTGTTAATTGATCTTATTATCTTGTTAACACTTACAAACAACTCTTAACAATCATTGTTAATATGTAATATAAATTAAAAATAAGCAGAATTATTACGATATTTTTGTTTCAAGCGGGGATAATTTAATTAATACCAATTCATATATAATAAAATGCTTTACCAATTTATGTAGTATGTTTTTTTTGTAATAATTATTCGGAGGTAATATGGGTCAGGTTATTGCAGACATTGAAAGAAACAGCACCGAAATTATCAGAGTTGAGGTTTCAGAATTTAAAGGCAGGGAATTAATTAACCTGCGTATTTGGTACACTCATTTTGATGGTACTTATAAACCGACGCAAAAAGGGGTTGCTCTTGATATTTCAAAATTTAAAGAGCTTAAAGAAGCGGTTGATAAAATTGAATCGTACATAAAAGACCGTAATAACGGAGTCATTCCTGAAGTTAATGAAAAAATTGAAGATACTGAACCGCTTGAAGGCTTAGCTTCTCTTGAAGCAACAGAAGAAGATGACATAGAAAAATAGAGCGTCTTATTTACAATAATTTTTATCAGACGGGAAGAGCATTCCCGTCTTTTTTTAGGATGAAAAGATTTACTGTGAGTTTAAAGTTTTTTGTTTCCAATAAGTTGTTATAAAAAAAACAATATCATCAGCATCAAAATTACTTATTTGTTCTAAAAAAATTCGGCCTTCATATTTACCGCCGCTTAAAATAATAAA
>JBFZEW010000248.1:0-4397 GCA_041306665.1 Spirochaetota bacterium
CATGTATCTGTTGAGGAAGCACTTAAACATATGCATGCCAAAACAGAACTCGGACTGATACCAATGACAGGGCGCGTAAGAATGGATGATTTTTTTTATGGACTGCCGAATACAGGCCGCATGCTTACGATATGTTTCTGCTGTCCATGCTGCTGCACCGTACTGGCTTCCATGAAGTACCTGACGAACAGCAGCCGTAAATCTGTCAATAAAATCAACGGGTTAAAAATAAATCTTCACAATGAATCATGTGCTTTATGCGGACAATGTATTTCAGTGTGTCCGGCATCAGCATTATTTGTATTCTCAGAAAAAATACACTGGAATGAAAACAAGTGCATCGGCTGCGGAATCTGCGTCCGTACATGCCGCCAAAGCGCGGTTTCAATTGAAATAAATGATATAGAAAAAAGCGCTGATATGTTTCTTAATATGATTCAAAAAAAGATAAATATCACTTGATGCGTTATAAATTTAAAAAAATTCTGCTTGATAAAATAACTTTAAAATTACTCATTAAACTTTTGAGGTAATAAAGTGAAATATTTAAATTTTATATTACTAAGTATTCTGGCATCAGGAGTAATTTCAGCCAAAACAGCAGTTCTAACTTACAACGAATATTATGATATTTTGCAGAATAATGATATTCAGAAATTAGAAGAATTAAAAAAAAGAGGTATGAATTTAAATCAGTATATAGATCAAAATAGTCTCCTAAGCACAGCCGCAGCCAGAAATTATAAAATTACGAAATGGCTAATTGATAATGGAGCTGATGTAAACTTAAAAAACACATATGACGGAACTACTCCCCTAATGACTGCAGTGACCTCATATGATTCTAAAATTTCCTTCGATATCATAAATTATTTAATCCAGAACAACGCCGATGCCAACATCCTTGATAATGATGAAAATAACTGCCTTATGAAACTTTCTAGCAATTATAGCTGGAAAGATATTTCACCTGAAATGTATGATTTAATTTTATCAAAAACCAACAACATAAATCAGGCAAACAAGAATAAAGATACCGCTCTCATTAACGCATGCCGTAATAATAATGAAGTGCTCGCATTAAAAATCATTGAAAAAGGCGCGGATGTAAATTCACGTAACAATGAAGGACTGAATGCTCTGGGGTGTCTCATCCACCAAAACAATCCGGATATTTTAGCGGAAAAACTGATTCAAAAAGGAATTGATATTAACTTATCAGATGAATATAATGAATCGCTTATTTTTAAAACTATTAGATATTACAATAAAGAAAATCACATTCTTGATCTTCTTTTAAATAACAAAGTCAATATTAATGTAGTCAATAAAGACGGATATTCACCTTTACAGGAAGCATGTCAAAATGAAAATATTCCTGCAGAAATAATTACCAGATTAATTGTGAATAAAAACATTCTAAACTCGACGGCAGGGTATGAAAAAATTTCAGCTGCGCATTTTGCCGTTGATGAATATGATGGAAATATAAACGCAATACCGGTTTTAATTAAAGCAGGTGCCGACTTAAACATTAAAAACCTTGAAGGTGAAAATGTTCTGATTGCGGCATGCAAAAACAGCAAAATTACAGAAAATCTAATGCAGTTAATAATTAATAACACTACCGATATAAACTTCCAGAATAACAGTAAAAACAGCGCATTGCATGTTGCTGTGCAAAAAAATGATTTTAAAAAAACAGCATTGCTCGTCAAAAACAAAGCTTCCGTAAATTTAAAAAATATTGATGGTTCTTCACCGCTGCATATTGCCGTTGAAGAATATGATTCATATGAAACGATAAATTTTTTGATAAAAAACGGAGCTGATATTAATGCTGTAAATATTGATAACCAAACACCATTAATTTTATGTTACGCTGAAAACAACATCAAAGGGGCGCAGGTTTTGCTTAAAAATGGAGCTGATTTTACAATTCCTGACAATAAGAAAAACAATATTTTCCACTATGCCGCTTCAGGTTCAGATCCGCAATATTTTGAAATTATCATGAAAAAAAATCTTTTGATAAACAGTCAGAACATTGACGGAAACACTCCTCTTCACATATCTTTTTATGAAAGTCAGTTTGATACAGCAGAATATTTAATGAAAAACGGCGCGAATCCTCTGATTACAAACATTTGGAACATGACAGCACTCGATTGGGCTTTGACAAATCCAAAAAAATATACTGTTAATGAAATCGCGCAAAATGAATTTCTTAATGATTATTTCCGCAATGATGCCGCGTTTTCAGAAAAATATTTGAAAGCTCTAAATGATGCTGAAAACTATAAAAAACAATCAGAAAGAACCGAAGCCATGTATAATTTTAAAAGAGCTGCTTTTTTCCTTGTACCTCCCGCGATATTCATGGCTTCATCGATTTATTTCCGAGAATTCACTTATTCCGATAATCCAATGGATAATAATTTCGCGTACGTGAACAGCGTCACTGCGTGCACAATCGCCGGCGGGGTTTTGGGCGGATTTTTAGGCGCAATCTGCACATCATCAAATTCTGACGGATGGAAGAGATTGGGAGGAATTATAATCGGTGCCGCTGCCGGTACAGCAACCGGATTTGTTTCAGGATTTTTTGTTGCCGATGAGTTTAAGGATAATCGATTTTTGTATTATTCTGCACCGGCAGTCTTTTGCATTGCCATGCCTGTTATTGTTTATAATTTTTAGAAGAAAAAACCGGTGATAATTAAAATTGGAGTTAAAACTTTCGCATGACAATAAGCGTAGAATCATTAGCTCTCTCCGGTAAACACACTTAACGCTTTTACAACTTGCTGTGAAGCAGTCACCACACGGCGGGAGTTTTCAGTTCAACGGTTTGCTTGTGTGATGCTTGCCATGTTTACTGAAAGTTTTATACTTAATAAATCTGCACAAATCAAAATATTTTCTGCCGCTCGCCGAAGACCAAGCGAGGTACTCTGAGCGCCACAAGGAAGCTTTGCTATATAACGTCAAAACAGCACTTACAGAATTTTTATTGATAGATTTTTTCCTAATGCTTTAGTTACTTTTAACAATGTTGAAAGCTTAATGTCTTCTGAATGATTTTCAATTCGCGAAATTGCACTTTTTGTTGTTTTCATTTTCATGGCTAACTCTTCCTGGGTTAAGCCGCTTTTTTCTCTTTCTTTTTTTAGTATTAAACCAATCTTAAATTCTTCGAAACCCTCATCATATCCTTGTGCAAAATCAGGATCATTTGCTTTTCTTTTGATTATGTATTTTTTCAGATCACTCATGGTTTCCTCCTTTTAATATAATCATTTCTATAATCTTCTGCCCTCTTTATTTCATCAGAAGGTGTTTTCTGTGTTTTCTTGATTATTCCGTGTGTGAGAATAATAACAGAACCTTTATCGAAGAAACAAAATATTCGGTAAATGTTTGAACCTTGCTGAATACGGCATTCCCAAATTTCGGTGTTTACAAGTTTCTTAAAATAGGTCGTTGGAAGCATTCCCTGACTTTCTAATATATCAAGTACCCATGTGATTTTTTGAACGACTTTTCCTGATAGAGAATCAAGAAAGTCTTCCACAGGGCATTTTGCATCCTTTGTTCTATAGAATATTACAATTCTTTTCATATTTTCATGTTAGCGCGTATGTTAACATTTGTCAATCTTTTTGACGAAAAGTTTGGGTTTTATGCCATACAATTCTCAGGAAAGTATTTTAAATAATCGCTTTATAAAAAGTCAATGCTTTAAAAAATAGAGTTTTAAAAATCGAAATTTCAATACGCAACATTTATGATATTCCATTCCGGTACAGTAATCAATAATTTATGCCAGTCACCTACCTCCCACGAAAGGTGACTATTCACTTTTCACTTTCATCTTTGTACTATTCACCTTTCACTTTCATCTTTGTACTTTTCACTGTCGAATAAATGATGAAATATGATGCGAGGTAGAGTCACAGCCCACCGGGGGGGTTCAGTTCAACGGTCCTTGGCGTATGTGACGTTGCACGGCCTTTTGCGCAATGTGCTGAGCCAGGTCTTTCATGGCGAAGCCAAGCGAGGTCTGGCTCAGCACATACACCATGTCGTGTGTAGCGCCCGACATACTAAAGTTCTCAAAAGTACACGTATGCACTTTTGAGATTTCAATTAGAATATATATGGTATTACTTTTCCTTTTGTTTTTAATTTGAATTCTGAATATTGATTGCCAAACATATTGACTAAATCTTTTTCTTCTATCGTTGCCATTATATAGTATAAAATTATCGAAAATGGTAGATAGATTAAAGATACCAAAGCTTGGTTAATTAGAATAAATCCAAGTTGTGCTATTATAGTTCCGAAGTAAATTGGATGACGAACAATTCGATATGTTCCTGTAGTAGATAATTTAC
>JBFZEW010000249.1:0-3437 GCA_041306665.1 Spirochaetota bacterium
GAGTTCAATTCAGATGAGTTAGATGAACTTGATACATATAAGGATTTTTTTAACAATGTTGATGTTCTTGTTTTTGACACTCAATACACGTTTGATGAATCAATCAGTAAAATTGACTGGGGGCATTCAACTGCGTCAATCGCAATTGATATATGCCAGCATTTCAATGTTAAAAAACTTTTTCTTTATCATCATGATCCCGATTATACCGATGCTAAACTTGATAATGTTCTTGCTAATGCCCGCAGCTACATTGCCAGCATCTGTAAAGATCCGGCAAAAAGAGTTGAAGTTGAAATTGCTATTGAAGGTAAAACAATTAAAGTATAACTGCCATAATCGAAATTATAGATTGTTTTATTCCGGCATGTTTTCATATGTATAAAAAACTTTTTCGGCAATAAGTTTATTTTCATATAGTAAACTGATTTTCCATTTACCTTTGACCATTTCATCGGGATATTCATCAGAAAATGTCCAATATTCTTCGAAATAATATTCAGCAGAATCATATTCTTTTAATATTGAGAAATCTTCATGTGAACTGGTGAATTTTTTTCCTGATTCATTTTCATGATCAGTAACTTCTTCATGCAAATCTCCTTTTGCAATCCATACTTCGATACTTCAGCTCGGATATTCATGGCTGCCATAGATTTTACGGGCAGATGATTGCATGAGCTGATTATTATTGCTGTGAATTAAGTCATCATTGTCGGCAGTACTGTGATTTTCATTTTCATGATGTGAGTCAATTTATTTTTCAAATGTCATAGATGTTAGAGATTTTAATAATATTTTTTTCTGTTCATCTGTCACATAGGATAATATTACGCTGAAGCTGAATCCGTTGCGGACAGTTGAATAATAATTCTGCTGTATTTTCATGTTCATGTAATTTACGTACGCGTCCATGATGTAAAATTCGCTGCCATTAATCGTTTCTTTTCTGAATTCTTCAGAAAGATAATCATATTTAAATTGTCCCTGTTCCAGAAGTCTTTTCGCGTGAAACAGATAATCTCCTCCGGTTTTTATTCCTGGAGTACTTTGAGTATTTTCCACTACTATCATAATATTCGGATTAAACTTCACTGTTGACCCCAGCTCATATTGAAAAGCGGCTAATAAATTAGCTGAATTGATTTCTGATGCAGAGACAACTGCTTTCATGTTTTCGTCTTCTCCGGCAAGAAGTTCTTTCCCTGTTTCTTTTATTCTTTCAACCTGTTCCTTCGATTGAACTACCCATTTGACGGGAATAGTAATTCTAAATTTAAAATAATCATTCAGGTAAACGCCGTTTTCAACGCGGCCATAATCGAAATTATTTTCTTCTGCGAAAATACTGAAACCTGATAGTGCAAAAATTATTATCATTAAAGTTGAGATAAAGAATGGCTTTTTAATAGTATTCATTTGTGTTTGCCTCGTATATTTAAGTTTATTGTATAAATATTTTATATATATCGATGAAAAAGTCAAATAAAACTCGATGCTATTATTAATTAAAGGTATTTATTTCATGAATTAGAATATTGCAATCCGCGGTATGTATATTTTTTCTAAGTATCCAATTGTAATTTTCCCGAAATACATCCGCTGACTCCTGACATGGTTCATTCATCCGCGTTCGTAAGTTTTTATCAGGCAGCGTATTTTCTTAAAAATTAATATAAAAACATCGCGCGGCTCTCTCCATTAATCACGGCGCTACTATGGATAATAGCGATATAAATCTGGAAGTCCGGAATAAAAATTATTCGAGCGCGGGTTCTTAAGCAGTTATTATTCTTATTAAGCAAAGTCTTTTCACAGATGTTTTATTTGTCGAAAATTGCCATAAAAACAGATATAGGAATGCGCAAGGCTATAAACTTGCGACTAATTTCTTTATGAAATAATTTTAAATGCTTTATTGCGCATTATGGAAACTTTGGTTTGAAATATTTAAAGGCCTGGTGCTGCGGGATTTATCTCTAATGATTTCGGTTGTTATAAAAAAATACGAGTCAGTACTCACAATAAAATTACAAACAGTTAATAATTGATGAAGTCGCTGACAATTCCCGCCCTCTAATTTAACGTCAGCATAAATTTTGATACATATTAGAAATAAAATTTCAAGGATGATTAAATTGTAGTGAGTGATCTGCGTCCGCAAACATTCAGGTAAAAAAAAGACCACTGAAAATCAGTGGTCTTTTACTTGGGCGATGACAGGATCGAACTGCCGACATCCTGCTTGTAAGGCAGGCGCTCTCCCAGCTGAGCTAATCGCCCTTATTGGTTATGCGAAGTGCTTTACTCGGTTTGAACAATACAGTTGAAGTCGCCGGAACGTCAATCTTTTTTTGAGAAATTGGAGAAAAAATTTCTCTGCTTTCTTTTTTATTAAGATAAAATGTCCCGAATCCTCTAATATCTATTTGCTCTCCAAGTAATGCTTTTTCACTGATTACGTCAATGAAGCAGTTGATTATTTTCATGACTTCAGTTTTGGGAACTTCAGTCGAAATAGAAACTATATCTGCTACTTCATTCTTTGTCAAAACGAAGCCTGATTATTTAACAGCAGAATTAACTTTTTTAGCCATTCTGGATTTTAATCTTGCAGCTTTTTTCCAATGAACAATGTTTGTTCTTGCAGCGCTGTCTATTGTACTTGCGAAACTTTTTTCTGCAGAGATAAGTTCTTCAGGTTTAACGGCTTCTTTAGAAACAAGCATTTTCAATACTTTTTTTGAAGCAGTTCTGATTGAAGATTTTACTTGAGAATTAACAGTTTTGCTTTTTTCAGCCTGTCTGATTCTTTTCTTTGTTGAATTATTATTAGCCAATGTGGAACCTTTTTTATTAATATTTTTTAAACGTGAGTTAATATGTAATTATGGCAATTTTCTGTCAATAAAAAAAATTGTAAAAAAAATGGGATTTTTCAAATAAAATCAGTTAAAAAGCATATATTCGAATAAATCTGCCGCATAATAATAAATTTTAACGTCAAACGTACCTCCATTGGGACGTGAAATCAATAGAATTTTTGTATTATCTTTTTCAAAATCATAATTTACATATGGTTTATTTTCACAGATTTTAGGTTTATTGTAAATTTTGGCAGTTTCGCTGATTATTTCATTTTTCTGCGTTTCTGTCAGATCATAAAATTCATTTGATATTGAAAATAGTTTATTGCTTAGAAACATCAGATCTTTTTTGTTTTTTTCTTTGGAACTGCTTACCGAAATGTTGTCGCTTTTCTGTGTATTTATCCGTTTGACCTGATTTATAATCTGATTTTGGTAATCAGGATTGGAATTTAATGTAAAGCTGGTGAACTCATCCGCTTTAAAATACAGTTTTTCAGCTTCAGACTTAGCGCAATACCATTTAATATCTGTTAATATTACACTTTTATTCTGGGAAAACAGCATAAT
>JBFZEW010000250.1:0-3273 GCA_041306665.1 Spirochaetota bacterium
AATGATTTTTTCTTTTTTTGTGCATTCAATACACAATCTATATCCTTCACGTGATTTGAATGGAATGTAATAGTGATTCATTTTATTCAGTTTTTTTCCGCATTTTAGACATTTCATATAAAACTCCAATTGTAGTTATGTTATAATTTCGGACAAAATTGTGATTATGATTAACTTAATAATTATGGGCTTTCCCAAAACCAGTATTTATGTTTTTTATAAACCGTATTAGCGCTATTTAGCGATTGCTTTCCTTTACTTTTCCGCTGCTTTTAAATTCAGTTAAGCAAAAGGCTTGCCATCCGGTTTTAAGTTTTATGAAATTTCCCATAAAAATGAAAAGTCGGGTTTGTATAAACGAATGCTAATAGTTAAATAAAACATGACAAATGATAAAAAAAACACAGAAATTAAGTAATATTGATTCAAAATGAATAAAATATTTCGAGATTCACGCGTTAAACCTGTTTTTCAGGGACAAAATAATTAGCAAAATGAATAAAAAAATTAAAATTTATGTTTACAATAAAAAATGGTTTTCTATTATCGCCTTCTATAGTCATTTCGGAGGAAACACATTCATGGCAGCTGCTTCTGTAAAGAAAACAACAAAATCCACGAAGAGTAAAAGAAAAACCAATCTGCTGAAATTATACTCGGCAATGAATAAACTTGTGCTTGATGCTGTTGACAAAGAAATCGTAAAACGATGCAAAATCCTTATAGATACTGCTGAGGAAGATATTACTAAAACTCTTCTTGATAAAATTTTAAAGCATAATGACACCCTTGAAATGGCAACGGTTGATGAAGCTTTTATTCCCTATGTGAAACATTACATTTTCATGCTTAAACGCGGCAAAAGGGGATAATGCCGCATAAAATTCTTACAATCGTCTGTGATGGAATGTCAGACCTGCCGCTTGAAGAATTAGGCGGTAAAACTCCGCTCGAATATGTAAATCCTGAATACATGAATAGCATCGTTAATGATTCAATAATAGGTCTCGCGCGAACCGTTCCTGAAGGAATGAATCCCGGAAGTGATACCGCGAATCTATCAATTTTCGGATATAATCCGCGGAAATATTATACAGGCCGTGCTCCGCTTGAAGCAGTCAGCATGGGCATTGAACTTGGTCCTAATGACGCGGCGTTCAGGTGCAATCTTGTGAATATATCCGACCGCGTAATGAAGGACTTTACCGCGAATCATATTGAAACTGAATTTTCCGGTCAAATAATGCAGATGCTTAACAGTAAAATGAATGACGTCAGCCTTGAATTTCATAAAGGAGTTTCATACAGAAATGCTTTCATCTGGCGCAATTATCCATATAAATCTTTACCTGAAACAACTCCTCCTCATGATATTACTAACCGCAAAATAGATGAGTATGTTCCTTCAGGTGAAGGTTCGGAAATGCTGAATGAAATTTTCAATGTATCAGGATGTTTTCTTGCAGAAAAAGATTCTGCATTCAGCCGCTTCAAGGGTATACCGACGAACACGTGGATCTGGGGAGGCGGTTATAAGCCAGCGCTGGATTCATTTCAAAGTCTTTATAATATGGATGGTTTTACAATTTCAGCTGTTGATTTGATTCATGGAATCGGTATTGCGGCTGGACTAAAGCCAAAGTTCGTCGAAGGTGCGACAGGCTACATAGACACGAATTACATTGGAAAAGCGAAGGCGGCGATGGAATGTCTCAAGGAAAAAGACTATGTTTTTCTGCATTTTGAATCGCCGGATGAGTCGGGTCATGAAGGGAATGTTGAGCATAAAATAAAATCAATCCGTGACATTGATGAAATAGCAATTTCCTATCTGCTTGAGGAAATTCAACAATTCGATGATTACACAATAATAATCATGCCAGATCATCCAACGCCTATTAAATTCAGAACGCATACTTCGGACCCTGTTCCGTTTTTAATTTATTCTTCAAAAGCAATGAAGAAACCGGCTGCAAGCAAATATCATGCGGCTTCTTTCAGTGAAAAGTCATGCACTGCTTCTGGGCTTTACATCGATGATGCGAGTTCAATTTTGCGGCTGTGTATTGAACGGGATTTTTCCGAGGTATCTGTAATTAGTGAACAGTAATCAGTGAACAGTAATCAGTAAACAGATTGATGGCTATTACGTTGGATTTCACGCGAAGAATTAAGCCGCAGATAAAACCAGTATTTACGTTTTTTAAAAAAAAGTTAATCCAGGTATTTGGAAGTGCCCATAAATCATGTTGATGGAATTACAGTTTTTTCCGGTCTGATCTTATGAATGAACATAAAAAAAGAGTGCAATGCACTCTTTTTTTATTATCTGATTACCAGTTATCGGTTTGTTTGTCTTCGTATTTTTTACGAACTTTTGCAGTAATATCATCAATATAGAAATAATGCCACATTGGAAGACGGCCTGTGTTTCCCGGAGCATAAATTATCTGCATTATTTCAAGACTCTTCGGCTGCGCGAGAAATTTATCTTCCTGAGCCACTTCTTTATCAAGTCTGAATGTCAGTTTTCTCCAGCCTAAAAAGTTAAGTTTGCCCATTGACAATCTATGAACTTTGTCATTCGCGTCTTTAAGCATTATTGAAAGTTCACCTGAAAAATTCTTGCCGTAAACCCACATTGAAATGGATTGAGCATGATCAGTAATAGCAAGCTTGACAGGAGGTTTTATTGAAAGAGGATCACCCTGTTTACCGTATATTTTAACCCCAAGATATTTTTTAGAGTCTTTCACTGGAGCCGGAAAGTCAGGCCGGATCTGAATGTCGAACTGCTGGTCCTTTGTGATTCTGAGAGTTCCGTTTTTTGATGTATACTCGTTTTTTTCAAAGTCTTCAAGCGTAATTTCTCTGTAGACTTGATCGTCGACAACATTTTCTTCTGCTTCAACCTCTACTTTTTCCGGAGCTTTGACTGCATCCTGACTGAAGACTGGGACGCAGAGAGCAAGAATAAGCAGAAGATACAAGAATTTTTTCATTTTATCCTCCATGATTAAATAATCATTTTTTCAGAAATAACAGTTAAACCTGTTTTAAGTTTAAATCTGCTGTATTATTAATACATCATTTCTATTATTAAATTTTATCAGGAAAAAATGAAAAGTCAATAAAAATTTGTATTTTGAAACTGCATGATATTTCGTTTTTTAATGAGAAATCAACTGAAATAGTAACCTGTCTTAAACCTGTTAATAAACAGGTTTAAGACAGGTTATAAACAGGTTTAAGACAGGTTATAAACAGGTTTAA
>JBFZEW010000251.1:0-4343 GCA_041306665.1 Spirochaetota bacterium
AGTATGATCCGTTTTATGAAAGTATTAATAATCTGGGATTGTATATTTCATATACACAATTAATGCATTGGATGCTTTATGATTTTTCCAGTCCTTTCGACGATACTAATTTTAATCCGGAAATAATATGGGTTGTTGAATCAGGAAAAAATATATTTAACGATTTTAATCTTAAATATTTTGATTATATTAAATTCGGGTTGATTGAACATAAATCTAACGGTAAAGATGGAACTTCATCCCGCAGTTTTAACCGCAGCTATATGGAAGTACAGTCAAGTTTTGGTAGAATATATAACCTTGGAATTAATATTAAATATTTTTACATCTATAATCAGATTTTAGCTGCAGAGAACGCGGATATACAGGAATATATAGGTTCATGGGAAACAAAGATTTTTTTGCGTCATAAAACTGATTTTGTAACTGTTGATTTCGGTGAGTTATATTTCAAGTTCGGTGCTGGAGGCGGTCCAAATGGATTAAATTTCCGTAAGGGGTGGCAGGAGTTTGGAATTATCTTCCCGACTATTAAGTCGAGATTAAGGCCGTATATTCAGATATTTCATGGATATGGTGAATTTATGATTGATTATAATATTGAGAATGATGATTTTTCAGCCCGTATTGGAGTTATTTTAGAGTAATAATAACTATTATGAATTATTTGAATTTGAAGATTAGGCTCATCATTAATAGGTAAGTGCAACTGTTTTATTGTGGAATTTTCTTTGCTAATTTGTGCCAGGTTTGAATTGGAAAGGGTTGTATGAATAGTGCCAGGCATGGAATAATTCTTTTTTTATTGTGGTGCCAGGTTAGAGATTAAAAACGCCGGGGGCAGACCCGGCGTTTTTGAGTGGTATTTCGATCTTGGCTCAAGATTTATTATTGTAAAAGTTTTAAAATTCCCTGACTTTTCTGATTGGCTTGTGCCAGCATTGAAGTCGCGGATTGTGTTAATATCTGATATCTGGTGAACGATGACATTTGTTCAGCCATGTCAGTATCTCTTATTCTAGACTCGGATGCTTGAGTATTTTCATAAGCATTCATAAGTCCTTTTGCGGCATGTTCAAGTCTGTTGTAATATGCACCAAGGTCAGCGCGCTGTTTAGAAATAATTCTTAAAGCTTCATCGCAAAGTCCGATTGAAGCATTTGCTTTTCCCGGTGTTGAAATTGAAATAAATGTAAGTACGGTCGGATTTCGGAGTCCAAGCGCAGCACTTGTCATTGTTTCAATAAATACTCTTTCTCTCTGATGCATATTTGGTCCCATGTGAAACCACATAGAAGCTGTCGGTCTTAAACGTCCAAATGCACCTGTTAAAAGTTTCATTTTGTTAAATTCAGCTTGCGAAGAAATTCTATCAATCTCATCAATTAAAGCAGAAACTTCGACTTGAATAAGTTGTCTGTCTCCCGGTTCATAAATACCGTTAGCAGCCTGAACCGCAAGAACGCGAATTCTCTGTACAATTGAATGTGTTTCTTCAAGATAACCCTCAGTAGTCTGAATCATTGACATACCATCTTCAGTATTTCTTTCAGCCTGTCTAAGTCCTTGAATTTGTGATCTCATTTTTTCTGATACTGCGAGGCCGGAAGCGTCATCACCGGCTTTGTTGATTCTCATTCCTGAAGATAGTTTTTCAATGTCTGAACTTAGACTCCAGTCATGGAACTTTAAGGTTCTGTGCGAAAAAATAGCACTCACGTTGTGATTTATAATCATTTTTTCCTCCTTGAAATTTGTTGTTATCATCCGTGATAACAGAACAATTGCATTACTTCATGTTAAAAGTCGGTATAATAGAAAAATGCTGTAACGTCAGTTATTGCTGATTACAGGAGTTTATGCAGGATTATAGAGGAAAATCCGCTATTTTAACCTATTTTGTATTGAAAATAAAAATTAACCAAAATTATGAAATTTTTTTATTTTTATTGTATTCATAAAAAATAATTATATTAATGGCAGTAATTAAGCTTTTATTGGCAGTTTTATAATAAAAACTCGTAAAAACTTTTGGGAATTTTAGAAATCAATATTTATTATTCCGACATGGGAACATCAAAACATGAGTTTTTTGAAGTCCCCTTATAATAATTTTGCATGGACTTCAATTTTAATTTTCCTATGCAGGCGATAGCAGTGATTCACTTATAGGCACTTGCGTTGATACGAAACATTAGTTTTGGGAATTTTCCTAAATATAGATAATATTGATAATATTAAAATACAGGTAATTCGAAATCTTATTGAATAATAGAATAAAAAAATTTTAAAAAAAAGGCTGATATGTTTAAAAAAAAATATCCAGGTTCCATAAAAACAAATAAAACAAAAATTTTTAATGATGCTCCAATGAATAGAATTTCTACATTTAATAATTCAAACCGGAACAGCAGCGGTTTATTGAGCACAATTTCGGATGTATTATATTTTTTTAAATCATTTTTTACGAATTTATCTTCACGATCAATTGGCGTGATAATAGGTTTGGGTTTGACTGTTATTATAATTTTTCTGCTGATGCTTTGGAGTGATTTCAGAAAAGTTCAGGCGTTAGCCGAGTTTAGGCCGAATACTACGACAAAATTATATGATAGAAACGGAATACTAATAGCTGAATTATTTACGCAAAAAAGAGAAGTAGTGCCGTTTGAAAAAATTCCTAAAAATCTGATAAACGCATTTATCGCAATGGAAGATAATGAGTTTTATGATCACATGGGGGTCAGTCCGACCGGGATTGCACGTGCTTTTTTCATAAACATTCTTTCCGGCGAAGTACGTCAAGGGGGAAGCACAATTACCCAGCAGCTGTCGAAAATACTTTTAACATCACGCGAAAAGAAGCTGACCAGAAAAATCAAAGAGGCTTTTATATCGCTCATGATGGAAGCGACATATTCCAAAGATGAAATTCTGACAATGTATTTGAATCAAATTTTTCTCGGACACGGGACTTACGGAGTTGAAGCCGCATCACAGTTATATTTCGGAAAACACGTTAAAGATTTAAATCTGGCGGAGTGTTCACTTCTTGCGACACTGCCATCGGCGCCGAATCTTCTTTCACCGATAAAGTATCCAGAAAAATCAATGGCAATGCACAGAAAAGCTCTTGCGCAGATGGCAGAGCTTGGATTTATTTCAATAGAAGAAGCTGAAAAAGAATATCTTGAATTTTGGCCTGACTATTTGTTTTACATCAATGAGATGCCGCCGAGCATGACAACCTTTTCGTCACGAACTAATTTAGCGCCATGGTTTACAGAATATGTGAGGAGAACACTTGTCACGAAATACGGCGAGGAAATGGTTTATGATAAAGGGCTGGAAGTATATACGACTCTTGACATAAGCAAGCAGTTAATAGCTCAGGAAATAATGAATAAAAAACTGCAAATGCAGACAGAAATTTCCGGCAGGCTCTCTTTTAAAAATGAAGATGTTATTATTGAAAATTATTCCGCTATTGTTGATATGGTTGGGTTAATGTTCGATATTGATCCATTCGCGAGTAAAGGCTCTTTCCAGACGAAGAAGATAAATGATTATTTTAAACAGAATGTGCTTGATGAACTTGAAGTATTAAATTTCATCTATGGAATTAATCCGGTTGGAACAATGTGCGAAGAGTATAAAGAAACGTATATGGAAGATAAGGATTTTCAGAATGTTGAAGGCGCTTTAATCTCTATAGATTATAGTACCGGATATATCGAGGCGATGGTAGGCGGCAGTAAATTTTCAAGCGATAACCAGCTTAACCGAGCAGTGCAGGCATATCGGCAGCCGGGATCCAGCATCAAGCCGCTTCTATATTCAGCGGGAATTGAAAGCGGAAAATTCACTCCTGCCACGGCTGTTCTCGATTCACCGATACTTTTCCTTGACAATGAGGGGGGAGATTGGATTCCTGAGAATTTTGAAGGCGGTTATATGGGACTTATCCGCTTGCGCATGGCACTAGCAAAATCGGTGAATGTCGTGTCCATTCGAATTGCCGAAGTAATCGGAATAGACATGGTTCATAAATATTATCAAAAGTTTTTTAAAATGAATGATGATGAAGCAAAAAAAAGAATGCGTCGTGATTTTTCAATTTGTCTTGGATCAATGGAAGCATCGCCTTTGGAAATGGCAACAGCATATTCAATAATCGCCAATGGCGGAAAAGACGTAATACCATTCAGTATACGATACATAAAAAATAATGAAGGTGAAATAATTGAAAACGAAGAAGCAAGGATAAATAAACTTTTAAGCGAGAAGGATAAAAAAGGTGTGAGGCAGATTATAAATCCCGCGACTTCACAGATAATGATAAG
>JBFZEW010000252.1:0-8035 GCA_041306665.1 Spirochaetota bacterium
CTAAAACATGAAGAAGGCGTTATAGGTCACAATTTTTACAATGTAAAACCAGGCGATAAACCGGCCGCGCTCGCGTTTTTACTTAATCGGGAAAATCCTGAAACAGCAATTGTATTCTGCAACACAAAAATACAATGCTCGGAAGCCGCGGCGTTCTTAAAGAAAAACAATTTCAGCGCTTACGAAATACACGGCGATATCGAACAGAAAGACAGGACGGAAGTGATGATCCGGTTTTCAAATCGAAGCATGTCAGTACTCGTAGCAACTGATGTTGCTGCGCGGGGAATTGATGTTAAGAATCTCGATGCGGTCATTAATTATGACATGCCGTTCGAACCTGAAGTTTATATTCATCGCAGCGGAAGAACCGGACGTGCAGGCAAAACCGGTATGGTGCATTCATTCGTAACTCCGGGTGAACAATTTCGTATTGATAAAATTAATGAATTGGCCGGTCAATATTATAAATCAATAGATTTGAAAATTGAATTGAATAAAAAATATTCAGGTAAGCCGGCTCCTATGATTACGTTTTCAATCAATGGCGGCAGGAAAAGTAAAATAAGTCCCGGACACATACTTGGCGCATTGACTTGCGAAGGCGGAATATCAGGGAGCGATGTCGGCCAGATCGATTGTCTGGATCTCTATTCATATGTCGCGGTAAAAATAGACGCTGCAGATGCCGCTGAAATTATATTAGGATCAAATAGGATTAAAGGCAAAAAATTTATTGTAAAGAAGCATTGTTGAATTATATTTCATCTGTAATTGTATTTAATGCTGCTTATGGCAAGACGTTTCATGATTTTTTCTTCATTTTTATATTCCGAACGAGTGAAAAAAATAAAATAAAATAGTTCCCAGAAAACAACCCAGCTGCCTATTGTCAAACCTTCAGCAAAAAATAAAGTCAGCATGTTTTCAGGAAAATATTTATTGATCGTCATGCTTGCTAAAATACAAAATACACCAAGAAAAAAGTAGACAATAATGCTGTTGCGTTTTGATGTATGCGTCACTTTGATGCGTCTTGACCTGTAATTGAAAAAATTCTTATATGCGTCAATGCTTTTTTGTTCTTTATCTTTATCCATGATAGCGTATGGAACATGAAATACAATGATGATTTTACATTTGGAAGGAATTTCCTCCGCGCATTCTTCAAGATATTTAAATAAATCTTCATCAAGATCTCTGTTGGCAGCGGGAGAAAAATCCCATGCGTTATATATTTCTCTGTAAAAATCCAGGTCAATATCAATGAATACGGTTTTTTTATCTTCAGAAAGCCTGTAGATGTTTTTAATATCAAAAATGTTTTTTTTCATTAAGAACAATCCATTGAAATAAATTTATTGTAATAATATAATAAATTCATTGAAAAGTCAATAAACGAATTTTGATAATAAAAAGTCTGTTGAAGAATATTCGTGTGTGGGGCTGATATTATAATATTTCCCAGTAGAAATCAACCCATAAGTTTTTATCGACGTATTCTCCGATAAAATAATCTTTGTGTTTTTCGGGAGACTTAGAAAGCAGAAACGCAACATCAAAATCAATACCTTTATATATTTCAAGTATTTTGCGGATTGTATTGCCAGAATCAAAAATATCATCGCAAAGAAGAAATTTACCTTGTGAAAGGTCGGGCCGCAGTCCAATGTAAAACTCGCCTTGTTCGTGGCCTGTGTATGATGAAATTTCAAGATATCTTATCGGAAGATTTAAATGTTTAGACATGAAATAACTTAGAAAAAATCCGCCTCGAAGAGGGCATAGAATAGCTTGGTAATTTGTATCCCCGTTATTTTTAATTTCATCAAGAAGTTTATATGCCAGTTCAGTAAATTTTTTAATATCAATGTGGTAATTGCTCATAATCCGTCCAGGTCACTTTTTATCACAATAATTGAATGTATTGTATTAGTAAAGGAAAATATTCAGTAATTTTTAAAAATTTCTTTAAAATTATAAAAAGGTTTTTAAAATCAGGACCTTGATTTCGTTATTTATTTAAATACGAAAAAAGTATAAAATAAATAAAACGAGTTTAATGTGGGTCTGAACATTATAGAAAGCTTTTGATGAAATCGGTTATCTTTACGTGATTTCGAAAAAACAATTAGTTTATATAAGTCTTAAAAATGCAATAAAAATCTGAACATCAAAATTACTTGTAACAATTTAATCAGATATCAGAAACGCAAATGCAATAGAAGCCGGAAATATATGCGCATTGATTTCAATGATATGCAGGTTAAAAAAAATTTTTAAAATCGAAATAAATACAGGATCAGTTTGAGTAAACTGCCTGCGGTAAGCGTTGCTCTTTTTTTAGATGACATTGTGGACGAATTAGAAAATGAATTAGAATAAAAAATGAAAATATAATTTTTTGAAATAATTATACAATAATTTTGTCTGAAATAGTGGAATTGGTCAAAGATGAGTTTGTAGTTTTCAAATTAAATAAAAAATAAAAAAATATTTATTAGCTCATAAATTTTAATAAAATATCTATATAATTGATCTAACATAACTATGCACATTTATGGAGAAATTATATTTTTCTGAAACCTTTCCGCTGCATTTTACCCCATCCTGATTTCTGACGGAGAGCGTTGAAAAAACCTGTAATTCGTATGAAATTAATCAGCTGCCTGTAACCAATACTTTCAAGAATTGTAAAAATTACAAGCAGGATTGAGTCAGTGTTTTTGAACATAGGTTTTTCAGATTGCGAAATAACTATACTTATCTGAGTAACTATGATTCCGTAAAGAATTGAAGTTGAAAAAATCAATAGAAATAAATCTGTATTTATTATATCTAGTACCGCCCCGGTAATGAAAAGGATTATAGCAAACAATTCAAAAAAAGGTCCGATAATTTCGAAAATAATAAAGTATGGAAATGCAAAAAAGCCTACACTTTTATGTCTTGTGCTGAAAAATAAATCCGAGTGGAAAGTTATAATATCGAGCAATCCCCGATGCCATCTGTCCCGTTGACGCTTCAATATTTTAAAACTTTCCGGAACTTCTGTCCAGCAATTAGCATTATAGGCGTAATTAATTCTTGTTTTAAGATTTTCGTCTCCCGAGGCTTTTATCAGACGTACTACAAGTTCCATGTCTTCACCGACTGTGTCCTTGTTGAATCGGCTTTTACCGGTTAAATATCCGCCGGCCTTAATGACCAAATCTTTTTTAAATAATCCGAAAGCACCGGAAATAATCAGAAGTCCATGTATTTCACTCCATCCGACACGGCCTGTCATGAAACTGCGGAGGTATTCAATTGTCTGCATTCGTGCAATATAAGCTGCTGGAATATTTATCTCTTCTATATTTCCTTTGTCAATGATACAGTTATTTGCAGGAAGAATGTTTCCTCCTGCAGCGATAGTTTCCTCCGCATAATCTATAAACTGGGACGCCAGTTTAAGTAGGGCATCAGTTTCGAGAAGAGAATCAGCATCAATTCCGCAGAAATATTCCTTCGATGCAAAATTAATTCCAGTATTCAGACTATCCGCTTTTCCGCCGTTAATTTTATCTATTACAATGAGATTAGGAAACTTTGTATTTTTATATGTCCCTGTTACAGGGGAAGTATTAAGTGAAACCATGTGCTCAGTATCAATACGCTGTAATTCATAATAATTTATGAGACGGTTCAATGTCTGATCCTTTGAACCGTCATTAACAACAATTATTTCAAAATCAGGATACTTAAGATTTAAAAGTGAATTAACACTTTCAACTATTGTATGCTCTTCTCCGAATGCCGGTGCAATTATAGAAACTGAAGGCAGTATATCCGGTTGAAAAAGAAACTGTTCAGATTTATATTTCCACATTGCAAATTGTCGTTTAATTCCCGCTATTGAAAAAATCATTATCAGTAAATAGATTGAGTTAATTGCTATTGAATAGTAGCTGAATCCGTAGCTGTAAAAGAGAATAAATTTTTTAAATATACTATACAATGAAATTGAAAATATTGTTTCATAATTGAAAATTAGAAAAAGTAATGGCGGAAAAAAAATTGCAATTGTCAGGAAAAGATATAAATATTGTAATTTTACTTTTTCTTTTCTGTTTAAAGGAAATGAAAAAGTTTTTCTTTCAAGATTCAATTTGCGCAGGTAACTGTCTTTCGCGTGTAATTGAAAAGTTTCGGCAATGAAAGAATTGATTTCTATGGCCTTTTTTACGAGTGGTATGGTTGTCTCTTCAAGAATTTCATCCATGTTCTGATTTATGAATGAAATAAATTCTTCACAATTATTTTCTGACAGAATGTTGATAATCAGGTTTTCATATAGATACTTGTCTTCTGCAGAAGTGTTTTTATTAGATGATTTTAGAGTGAAAAATTCTATTTTACCTGAAATTACTTCGCTGATATTTTTTTTATGTTCTGGATTATTGCTGTTCAGATATTCATTTATTAAAAAAGGAAAATGTTCCGGGTTTGTCTGGATGATTATTTTCATTATTTGTATTATTTCACTGGAATTTTCAATGTTAAAACTTAAGTTTGATAATGTCTGGAGTGAAAATAAAGGATCTGCCTTTTTAAATGCCTGTAAAGCAGATGTTCTGATATTTTTATCCTTGTTATTAATATAATAATCATTCATCAGGACTTCCGGAAAAATTTTAACTAATGCTTCACATGCTTTTCTCTGCAGCTCATGGTCATTGTTTTTAGATTGTGTAATTAAAAATTTCCGGAATTCATCGGAAGGGTGGTTTCTGGCAAAACTAATTGTAAGAAGAAGGATGTATCTGTCTTTATTGTGCTCAACTTCCGTCAGGTATTCAAGTAATGAATAATGAAAATTGTTTAAAAGTGAAAAATATTTATACATCATCCAATCAGGTGCATTCCGTAATCTGCCTATAATTAATGGAATTGAAGAGTAATCACCGAGTAATGAGAGTCTGTAACTGCAGTAGAAATACACAGATTGTATATAGCTACGTAGAAGAATGCTGTTTAAAATGATTACTGCCTGATCTTTATTCAGAAGAGTTGAATATTTAAGTCCACGTAAAATCCTATTCGTAAATTTAGAATTCAGGTCTTTGATAATTTTTTTTTCTAATAATAATTCTTCCATGCATGATTCAATATTTTTTATTAATAAATCATTGCTGTTTACCGTTTCTTGAATTGATAATAAAATATCCGGTATATATTTTGCGTGCTTTCTGAATTCCCATGGTTTAAATTCCGAGGTTGCTATTGTTTCGATAAATCTTTCAGATATTGAGTTGAATTTTCTATTTCTTTTTATTTTAACATGATTTAATAAAGGTATGAGAATATTAAATGTTATAATTAGAGTCAAAAAAAATAAAAATAATATCGATATCGGTGATGTTAGTATTTTAATCGCAGTCATGAGTCAGATACTTCCCGTGATATGGGTTTTAATTATTGCCATCAGTTCTTCTGTGAAGAATGGTTTTTGAAGATAAAAAACTATTTCAAGTTCCATTGCTCTTTTCACTGTCTCTGAATTTTTTTTATGACTTAAAAGAATAAATGGAATATTTTTCATTCGTGAGTCATCCAGCATATTTGATCTTATCATGAATCCATCTGATTTTGGAACGAATAACTCGCTGATAACAATTACCGGTTTTTTACTTTTAATTTCATCAATGCCGTCAATGCCGTTTTTAACCCGTATAATGTTAAAATTAAATTTATTCAAATACATCCGCAGAATATTTGCTGTTGTATCGTCGGGTTCGATCAATACTATTGAATTTTCAATTTCAACAATATCTTTGTATGTTGATTCAAAGCATGTGTTATTTAACCCTCTCTTTTTGGCTATGCGGACTCTCATTTCGCAAATGTCAACTAATTGCGTCAATTTTTCTTCAGTGCTTAGATTAGCCGTTATATGTTCACTGAAATTAACAACTCCAATAGAAGCGGTAATTTTGTGAATAAATAGATCGGAATCCTGAATTAAATTTCTAACCTGCTCTGCAATTTTAACTGCATATTCTTTTGTACAATCTGAAATATAATAGGCAAACCTTGGTCCGGAAAATTTAAAGATCAGATGGTGAGCAGTTTCAGGATTGCTTTTTTTAAAATTTTTCAGAATGTATGCAGTGTTCTGAAGAATTTCATCTCCGCGTTCTTTCCCGTATTTATTATTAATTATCTGTATGTCATCTAAATCTATAATGAAAAAAGCAAAATCCAGTCTTGAAAATTCATATGAATCGATATCTGAATGAATAAATTCCTCGAAAAAATTCTTTTTGAAAAGACCTGTCAATACATCCTGTGATAACTGCTTCTGTGTCTGCTTCAAATGAATTTGAAGTTCGTCTGATCTCATTCTGAGATTAATATTTTCCTGTTTAAGATCCGTGAAATCAGATATCATTGTATAGCTGAAGGAATTAAATATTTCAGGAAGCTGTATTGAATAATTAGAAGCTATTCGTCTGACAAACGGCTCTATCGCCGGAATTATAGAAGAATCGCTGAATGAAATGATAGATTTTAAAAAGTCAGTCCATCCTGTTTCATTCGAAGAATCGTTTTTAAGAAAATTATTTTTATCTATTTTAAATCCGTTATTAGAAAGATGCATTCCAATTTTATCCGCAGGAAACATTGAATAAATTTCTGATAAAACATTGTTTGCAGTTTTTATGAAATTTTCTTCCTTACCAGGATTTTTATTTTTATTACCGATAAACATTCCGATTTCCGCATTTAGAACTCTTTCTAAATAACCGGATATATTTTCTGATATAATATATCCGCATTGAGGTGCTATTGTTTCTATGTTTAATTCTGATAATTTTGTAATTGTCTTTTCAAATATTTCACGTGATGGAGTGAAGTGCTGATGAAAAACAAGAGAAGATTGTATTTTATTTTCAGGCGACATTTTATTTATTCCATCTGAAAATGCGCCGAAAATATGTCCTGAAAATAAAATTTTATCTTCAGGATAATAAGTTACAAATGATCCTGAAGTGAACAAATGGGAAGTATTTAAAAATTGAAGAAAATATTTTCCGGAAATATCCAGTCTTGATGAATTTGGTTCAATAATGTAGAATTCACTTGAGAAATCATATTGATCAAGAAATATTTTATTTCTCCAGCTGGTAACAATTTTGCCTTTGAATCCATTTTTTTCAAAAAAATTTAAAGAAGAGCATGTATCCGGAAAAGGATTCTGCAATATTATATATTTCAGGTCAGAAATTTCAATTTTTAAAAGTATTTGATTGAATATTTTTTGAAAATATTTGACTGGTCCTGTCCCGTTGAGAATCGCTTCACCGTTTTTAATAATAAGGTATGCTGTAAAATCAACTGCATCATTGTCAGAACAATGTATGGCATATGTAGTTCCGGAAATATTTATGACATCGCAATTCATTAAAATCTGTATATACCCTTAATTCCTGCGGAGTAGCTTTCATACTCATCGATATAATTGCTATATGCTCCGAAAATTTCAGCACCTGTTACAGTATTAAAATAGTGTGTATAAGTTAACGATAATCCGTATGATTTTGTTTTCTGGTTTATGGTTGCATCAGAAAACTCCATTATTCTTTTTCCGGTTCCGTAATAAATGGAAGCGGCAAAAAGATTATAACTGTTGAAACCGTAATTTTGAGTTACCGAGAGAAGAAAATTATAATCATTGAAATCAGTTGAAAGTGTCGGCTGAATTTTTATATAATTTATACTGGAAAAATAAATCGACATTCCCGGAGCAAATATGTTATTTTTCAATGTTTTATTTTTTTCATATGTATCCAGTTCGTCATATGTGAATTTGTAATTCATGAAAATATCCATATTTTGCGAAAATTTATAACTTAACGAAAGATCCGTATTGAAGTCCGGAAGTATTTCGGCGTTAATTGTATAATCTGCAGAAAATGCGCAGAATATTTTAGGAGTAAATTTATACATGATTCCGGCACCTGCATTAAAGTCAGTATTAAGTTCACTCTGT
>JBFZEW010000253.1:0-9069 GCA_041306665.1 Spirochaetota bacterium
AAAAAAATGTTATAGAAAAATATGTTTAATAATGAAGTAACATATTGATAAATTAAAGCTTGATTTTTTATTACAATAGCGATTCTTGTAATAATAAATTTATTTATGGGGTTAAGTTATGAAAAAGATTTTTAAATTTACTGGAATATTCTTTTTAATTATTTTTTTAATAGCAGGTGCTGCTATTGCTGCCGTTTTTATTATTGTTGATAAACCCTTTATTGAGGAACAGATGGAAAAAGCACTCAGCAGAAATGTTTCCATAGAATCGATAGATATCAATGTTTTTTCAATTGTTTCAGGAATTGAGGTTAGCGGGATTTCGATTTCAAATTACATTAATCCTGAAAAATTAAAAGATAGTAAAGATAAGCCTGTCGAAAAAAATAACATTTTTGTTTCTCTGGATTCCTTCAAATTTAAACTTCAGTTTTTACCTCTAATTAAAAGACAGTTTGTTTTAAAAGAGATTACTCTTTACAGTCCTGTAATAAATGTTATACGTTTTGAAAATGGAAGCTTCAATTTCAGTGATTTGCTTGCTGCTGATAAATCAAAATCTACAGAACCTGGGAAAAAAGAAGAAAAACCAGCAGAAGTTAAAGAACCATCTAAACCTATAACCGCAGATCAGATACCGATAGAAATAAACATTGGGAAGATAGGCATTGAAAAAGGGAAGGTGTCTTTCACGGATAAAAAGTTGAATCAAACTTTAGAAGTTTACGATCTGACTTTTTTATTGCATTCAATACAATTAGATTCTAAAAACCTTGAGTCCAAAAATAGTGTTAAAATTAAATTTACGACAAACATTAAAACGGTTGGTAAAATTAAATCAGGAAGCATTCAAACTTTTGATTTTAACCTGAGTGCTGATGCGGTAGTTAAGCCATTTGATGTTAAAACACGAATTTTAAATCCTGAAATTTCAGCGAATGCCGGATCTAAAAAAGGAACTGTTACAGGTTTGCAGGTTTTTGAAGCATTGAAAAATGTTGAACAACTTGAGAAATACTGCGGGAAATTATCTTTTCTAAAGGATTCCATTAACTGGACAGATCTTAAAACCTCTGTATGGTATAAAGATGGAATTGTAAAAACTCAGGATGGTTTAATTAAAACTGAAGATTATAATTTGAAATTCGCGGGACAGTCTAATGTTAATTCTCAGAAACTTGAATATGATGTTGAAATGATTTTAGCAGATAAGAATGCGTCTGTTATTAAAAAAAATCTGGAGCAAAACATTGAGACAGGAATAAATGCGTTAAAAGTTGATAAATATGTAAAAGCAGCGGATGTTATTGAACCTGCAATGAAAGCAATGCTTAATAAAGACGGAGAAATATATTTTATTTATAAAATCACAGGAACATATGTCAAACCGAATCCGGAATTAATTGAACCGAAATTTCCATCTATTTCAAAACTGATAAAAGACGCTTTGGCGAATGCGAGTGATGCCGTGAAAGCAGAGATTGAAAAACAGATTAAAAAAGAAGCAGATGCCGCAAAGAAAAAAGCAGAAGCTGAAGCGAAAAAAGCGGAAGATTCCGCGAAGAAAGAAGCAACAAGTAAAATTAAAACATTAATCAAAAAATGACTTTATAACTGGCGGTGAATATTTCTACCGCCAGTGTATTTCTTAAACTTTGAAACGATGAATTATTTGTTGAAGCTCGACCGCCTGTTTGGATAGTTCAGAACAGAAAGATGCGACTTCCTCTGTTGAAGCAGTTTGCTCTTCTGTAGCAGCCGAAATATTCTGAATTTCTTTTGCAACGTCATTACTAGTGTTTTGAGTAATCTGAATTGCAGAAGATACTTTTTCCATTTTTTCAACAATTGCATTGATTAGAGTGTTGATTTCAATTATCTGCTGATTTGTGTTGCTTACCATTTCAGATATTTTTTTAAATGTATCAGCAGTTACAATTACAACATCTTTTCCTTTTTCAACTTCAATGCGACCTGATTCCATTGACTCTGCAGCTTTGTTTATATTGTTTTTATTATCTGCAATAAGGTCGATGATTTCCTGAGCAGCAGATTGTGATTGATCAGCAAGTTTACTGACTTCATCGGCAACAACAGCAAAACCTTTTCCCTGGTCTCCAGCACGCGCTGCTTCAATGGAAGCATTCAGAGCCAGAAGATTCGTCTGTTCCGCGATAGATTTTATTGCGGTTGTAATTTCATCCATTTTTTCTGAGCTTTTTACGATGAGTGAAAGTGAATTTTGAACTTTTTCAGAACTGGTCTCAATGGATTCCATTTGAACCAGAACTTTATTTATCCCTTCACGGCCAATATTTGATTCATTAAAAACAGTGTTACTTTGAATGCTTATTTCTTTTGAGTTATGGAAAACTTTTTGAATACTTTCTGAAATATCTGAAATTTCATGATTAGTTTTTTCAACCTGCAGAAGCTGCTGGTTCGCATTGTCCATGACTTCCTCTGCAGAATGCGCCACCATTTCGGATGCTTTTGCAGATTCGTGAGTTGTTAATGCGAGATGTTCGGCTGCTGCTTTTACTTCATTTGATGAATTTGTGATAGTTTTTGCAAAAGTCCTTAAATTATCAATAATTAGCTGAAAAGATTGAGCAAATTGACCGATTTCATCTTTTCGAAGAATAAAATTTTCATTCATATTTTGTGTTAAATCAAGATCTGCGATTGTTTTGGAAAAAACAGCAGCTTTAATTATCGGCGTTGTTAACCGGTTGCTGTAAATAAGTACTAATATTCCTGCCAGAAAAAGCACTATCAGAAAAACGCCGGCAAACCCGGAAATAAGAGGAAATATTTTCGCTTCAATTTCTTTTCTATCGACAACATATCCGACTTTCCAGTTTGCAGAAGAAGTAGGAAGAATAATAATGTATTTATCTTTATTGTCATAGTCGTTGATTGTAAAAACAGTATTTAATGATTTTTCCATTTCATCTGCTATCTGACCGTTTAATATATCTTTTACATTAGTAACATTTTCCTCCTGCGGTTGAAATTCTATATTTGGATGTGCTATAATGTTTCCGCTGTTATCAAGCAAGAACCCATATCCGCTTTTAAATGAAGTTTCTTTATTTAAAACTTCTAATATGCTTGTTATCTTTATATCATTGGACATTACACCAGCAATTTGATTATTTTGATGTACAGTAGTTGAAATAGTTACTACCATTGTTTTTGTAGCAGAATCTGAATACGGCTCACTGTAGTATAGCCCGTTTTCTTTTACTGTATTGATATAATTACTCTTTTCTGTGCAAAGATAATCGGATGGAGCAATCCAACCGTCGCTGCATATAAATGTATTATCTTTCAATCCCAGATATATAACCAGACTTTCAGGGTCATCTTCACCACGATTTTTGAGATAGTTATAAACATAATCTTTATTGTAATTATTAATGTATTCAAAATTAGAAGTTAACTCGTTCAGAACATTTCCTTTGTTTTTGAGCCAGGCATTAATCTGTTCATTGAATTTAGCTGCTGTTATTGCAATATTGTTCTTTGCCTCTGAAGTAATTGCTTTATATGAAATGTAGTAACCTACAGATGAAGATACGATTAAACTAATACCGCAAATGAAACATACAGCGAGGATCATTTTAGTTTTAATACTTTTCATTTTGTAATCCTTCTGATTTAATTAAGTATTATTTTAATGTATTTTTACATAAAAGTCAATAAAAGAAAAAGTGATGGTAAAATTGGCAGTATATTTTATCTTAAAATATAATATATATTCTTTTCAGATAAACATGAGAGTTGTCTCTGCAATGTTTTACTAAAAAGAATCAAGAAAAAATGGATGTGTGTATGGAAAATTTTAAGGGTCTTGTTTTCGATGAGTTTAAACCGGAGGATGTTGTTTTATTTACTTCTGTAATGAAAAGAGCATTTGATGAAGATGCAAAGATTCACCTTGGAATAGAAGCCGGAGGTCCTCCGGGATATGATAATGGAGATTTTTTAAGAGACTGGGCACTAAATAAAGACTCACACTCATATAAAATCCTGAAAGATGGAGAACCTGCCGGTTGTCTGATTCTTTGGATAAATGATGATAATGTTAATTTTCTTGGAAATCTTTTTATTGATTCAAAATTTCAAAGCAAAGGATATGGTATAACGGCATGGGAGTATGCCGAGTATAAATATCCTGAAACAGTCGTATGGCGAACTGAAACACCGGGATTTTCGAGACGTAATCATTATTTTTATGTTAATAAATGCGGGTTTAAAATTGTAAAAATCGAGAATCATAAAAATCCTGAAGATGCAAATTACTTGATGGAAAAAGAAATGAAGGATAAAAAAAATGTATGAGCTCGTTTTAATTGACGCTGATGATACTCTTTTCGATTACAAAAGAGCAGAATTAAACGCGTTATCTGAGAGTCTAAAATTTTTTGGGTATATAGGTGAATATGAAATTCCTGCTGAAAGATATCATGAAATAAATACTGGATTGTGGAAACAGCTTGAAAAAGGAGAAGTAACAAAGGAATTTTTAAAAGTTGAACGTTTTAAGAAATTATTTATTGAATTAAATTTTAATTATTCACCAGCTGAATTCAGCAATCTCTATCTGGAAAATCTAGCTTCCGGCGGATTTCTTCTGGATGGAGCTGAGGAAATCTGCAGTTATCTTTCGGGAAAATATAAAATTATATTAGTAACAAATGGAATTGAGTATGTGCAGAAATCGCGACTTGCACATTCTGCAATAAAAAAATATATCAGCGGACTTGTAACATCAGAAATTGTAGGAGTCAACAAGCCTGATGCACGAATGTTTGACTTCGCAATTAAAACGGGAAAATGTACAGATAAGAGCAAAGTTATTATGATTGGCGATATGCTTTCATCTGATATTCTGGGTGGAAATAATTTTGGAATAGACACATGCTGGTATAATCCTTCTGGTGCTGTAAATACTTTGAATATTTTACCGAAATACGAAGTGAATGATTTGTTAAAAATAAAGCAGATACTATAAAAAAATATTCCTAAAAATATAGATTTTTCAAATTTTCTTTTAACTTTTTTCCTTCGAGAAACGTTATATAGTCAGGAGGAAAAATTTTATGAGTCGGAAGGATTTACATATGACATCCGCAAATATGGATGGTGATTTTTATGACGAACTTTACCGCGCTGCTGAAAATTTCAATATTTCAAGTCAGAATATATTTAAAGATTTGATCGATATGATTTCACAGTCCACAAATTGCGGGCTGGTAACTGGTATGCTTACTGAGTACCAGGATCATTCTCCCGAGCGATGGGAGACGCTATATTATTCGCTTAGCGATGATGAGATAGAGTTTTTTACTAAAGTACGACAGGAATATAAAGTTTCTATTTCAAAGCTGGCTTTTATGGCGTTTGTTCTTTTTTGGAAGTTGTTAATGTTTAGGTATGCTGAAAGACTAATCAAATTTAAAGTAAAATTTAACTTTAATAGTTATGACCAATATTATTGCAAATTTGAGAATTATAAAGAAAAATATAGAAAAAGATTGGAAATAGTGAAAAAAGAATAAAAAAACAAATCAAAGTAAAATTTGAAAATAATTCATTCATTACAGAAATAAAAAGGAAATCTTCCTAATTCTTAACATATGTCTATTTATAAAAAAAAACAATATTTTAAAAACAATACCGCACGGACAGTCCAAACTTTAGTGGCCAGAATCTGTCTTCTTTGTCAGTGAGAATATTAAAGACCGGATGCCAATCTAATGCTATTGAAATAGGTATTTGATCGAAGTTATATTGTAAACCAATAATGCCGTCTATTCCCGCGACAAGTGAATCTTTATAACCTTTCCAGCTTCCGATATGCGCTCCTGTTCCGAGATAATATGAAAAATTTTCAGGAACTCCCGGAATAAAACCAATATATTCCGCGAAAGCATAAAATTCTATTCCATTGTCAAAATCTGTAAGTACAAAAGCTTCGCCGGATAAATTTTTCTTAAAAAAATATTTATAATCCGGTCCAATGTATTCAGCATTATCATTCATTTCAATTCTGACGCCGAATTCCGTTTTTGATTTCTCCGCGGATAATAATGGAGATATAAAAATAATTGATAACAATATAATAATTTTTGTTGGTTTCATATAATGTCCATCCAAACATTTCAGTAAAGTAAATTCTTAAACTCAAGGTTAATTTTAACAAGTACTTTTTAGTATATTTTATAACAATTAAATGCTATCAAACTTACCTTTTATGTGAAAATAAAATTAGATTGCTTGACAAATTTTTTTTTCATGTCTCTCTTTGAGAAAAAGGAGTTAAGATGAGAAAGATATTTTTGTTTTTTCTATTTACTGTATTATCTTGTGCAACTACTAATTCGATGAACTTTCATAGTTTATCCAGCTATAATTATGATTTTAATTCAGATTTAAGTTCCAGAATAAAACCTGTTCCTGATGAACTTTTAAAAAATTTAATGTATGCTGATAATCGTAATGATTATTTGAATTATACATTGAATCCGGAAGAAAATAATCTCGTTCTTGAATATATAAATGTTCTGCCGAAGAGTTACCAGGAAATTCTGCGAAAGAAACTTATTGCTGTTTATTTTATCGAAAATTTTTTAGGTAATGGCATGGTAATGGATGTTTTCGATAAAAACAATGAAATGTATTACATTTTAATGTTTAACAAGGAATCACTGAAGAAGAGTATATCCGGACTTTTAACTGAAAAAGAAAATACTTGTTATAGAGACACAGATGAAGAAAATAAAATCGTCATTGACTGCGGAAATAAATATAATGGATTTTTATATATTCTGCTTCATGAAACAAGCCACATTGCTGATTTTGAAAAGAATTTTACTCCTTACGTTTACAATGAATTAGTAGTAAAAACTAAACTTACAGAAACTGAATTTACTAAGGGATCCTGGATCGGTTTCAATTCTTTTAAAATTATTTATAACCACACTTACAGAAGCAAGATAACATTTTATAAAATGAACGGCGGTCCGTTTATGCGTCTTGCTGACGCTGAAGAACTATATTCAATTCAACAAGCATCTCCGTTTACATCTTTATATTCAAACATTAACTGGGCTGAAGATTTTGCAGAGTTTGCCGCTTTTTATCATATAACTCAAAAATTGAAGCAGCCATATAAAATTTCTATCTTGCAAAAGAAAAAAATTGTTTTTTCATATGAACCCATGAAGTCTGAGAAAGTCATAAAACGGTTTATTGCGATTGAAAAAATATATGAATAAAAGTGACAAATGAATGTTCATTTTCGCAAGAATTTGAATATTCATATAATCAAAATTTCCGGAAAATGTATTTAAAAATAAAATTTTAAAAAAAGGATTGTTGACTTTTTTGAATAATCTCTTATTAAATATTAAAAAAATAGGCGGGTATAACATGGCTTTTATTTCTTCATGGCTTGAAAAACACATTACATTACATTCTCACGATAATGTTCAGCAGGAATTTTACAATTTTTTGACTCACGCAATCGGAGCAGTTCTTTCATTAATAGCGCTCATATTAATGATAGTTAAATCAATAAGTAATAATTGCAGTAATTTAACTGGCGTGATAGTTTTCGGATTTTCAATGCTTCTTTTGTACAGCGCTTCTTCACTTTATCATCGAGTAAAACCTTCAAATCTAAAAAGAATTCTGCGAATAATGGATCATTCCAACATTTATTTTCTTATTGCCGGAACATACACTCCCATCGCGCTTTTTATGAATAATAGCATAGGAAATAAAATAACAATTATTGTATGGTCAATTGCAATTTTCGGAATTATTTTTACTTTGCTTTTCTGGGGAAAACTTAAACCGCTTCATGTAGTCATTTATCTTGTAATGGGATGGCTTGTTGTTTTTTTCTGGAGTGACGTTAGTGAATCTGTTCCTTCAGAACTAATGTTCTGGATGATTGCTGGAGGTTTGACTTATTCATTGGGTGTAATTTTTTATGCAATGAAAAAAATACCATTTTATCATCCAATTTGGCATTTGTTTGTTATCGGCGGAAGTGCTTGTTTTTTTGCCGGAATCTATAAATATTTAATTTAAAATTGAAATGCGAAGAAAAGACAAAGAAATTACATTGCCGGAAGAAATTCAGCAGATTTTAAAATCCAATAACATCTGCCGGATTTCATATGCAGAGAAAAACATTCCTTACATCACTGTAATGAATTATGGTTATTCCAATAATAAATTATATTTTCATTGTGCTAACGAGGGAAGAAAGCTGAACATAATAAAAAGTAACAATTTTATTTGTTTTGAAATTTCAGATTCCATTGATTTAAAGAAGGGTGAGTTTGCCTGTGATTTTACAATTAGTTTCCGGAGCCTCATTGGTTATGGTAAGATGGAAATAGTGAATAATTTTGAAGAGAAAGAAAAAGCTCTTAATATATTGATGAATCAGCTTACCGGAAAAAATAAATGGACTTATGAAGAAAAAATGATTAATGGCGTTACGATTCTTTGTCTTGAGATTCAAAGTGTTACCGGAAAAAAGAACAAGGTTGATTAATATGGCGGATTATAAAAAAGCAGTTGAGATGTTTAATGCCGGTTTAAATTGCGCACAATCTGTTGCAGCAGTTTACACCGGAATATTTAATGTTGATGAGTCTGTTATTGAAGCTGTATCTTCGGGTTTTGGAGCAGGAATGGGACGGCTTCAGAAAACCTGCGGTGCGGTAACCGGTGCATTCATGGTACTCGGTCTTAAAAACAGAAATATTTCCTCTGACATTAGAAAAGAAAAAGTCTATGCAGATGTATTTGAGTTTGAAAAAAGATTTAAAGCAAAAATGAACACAAGTGCATGTGATGAACTTTTGGGATGTGATTTAAAAACAGATGCAGGTAAGCGTAAATTTGAAAAAGAAGAATTAAAGAAAAACATCTGTGAAAAATGTATTATTACTGCAATAGAAATTCTGGATGAAATGATTTAATCAATGTAACATGATAATCCGATTTGTGGAAATTCCAGTTTTTCTGTTTCATAATTTTTAA
>JBFZEW010000254.1:0-4705 GCA_041306665.1 Spirochaetota bacterium
TGCGGAAAAGTTGACGTTATGCAGCGCTGTAACTCCCGGAAAGATTTTTGTTATATTTTCCATTCTTAAAGCAAAGTTTGTCATTTCACATAGCCTTTTTAATATGATTCATTTGGAATAAATTTCCTTTTTTGTAAAAAATCCGCCTGCTATTATTGTAGATTCAATGTTGTCGCGATCAACAAGAATTATTTCTGTAAGAATTGTCGGAACATCACAGTAGTTAGTATTTATTATTTTATCATATTTAATAAGATCGGTTATGTTTTTATCAGGATTCCGGGCAATCAATACGGCAGCTTCAGCCGCTTTCTGCGCAAGCGGTTCAATTTTTTTCCAAACATCAACCGTCTGCTTGTTCTGGGCGATGAATTGTATGTTTACAAGATCCGCATCAGACCCTGCGGTAAATATGATGTCAGCGTGCGCCAATCCTATATTGTCAAGCGCGGCGATTACTCCGCGGCATAGTCCTGAATTATTGCATATGAACGCGTCGATATTGTTGTTATATTTTGTCATTATATTTTCAGCTGTCGCCATTGCTTTTTCAGGTGACCATGCTTCATGTGATTGTTCTGCGACAAGTTTAAGCCCCGGATTTTTTTTAATTATTTCAAGCACACCCTGGCTCATCGCGTTCGCGTTTGAATCTCCCGGCTGGCCTTTTATCAAGACGACATTTCCTTTAATGTATCCTTTTAATTTTAACAGCCAGGATAGCATTGCTTCGCCTTGAAGTTTGCCCACTGCCCACGAGTCCTGCATAATCATTAAATCGAGAGGCCCGTTTAAAAGCATTGAATCATATCCGATCACTTTTACGTTTTCAAGATGCGCGGATTTTACCATGTTCCCGGCAGTTCCCGTGTTAACCGGCTGTAATACGATCACGTCACAGCCTTGCGACAGCATGTTTTCAAATTTGGCCAGTTGAGTCTGTTCGTCATTATTCGCGGAATCAAAAATCACTTTTGCGCCCAGTGATTCCGCTTTCTCAATAAAAATCCGCCTGTCTCGGCTGTATCTTTCTTCCTGCATTGTTTTAAGAAGAAATCCTATTTTTATTTTACCCGTATTGCTTTTATTGCACGCAGCGAAGAGAAAAGAAATCAGAAAAACATATGTAATTAACATTAAAGACTTTTTTGAAATCATATTATCTCCAAGAGCTGAAATCAGTGTCAGTGATAAGTTTAAAATGACCGCTAATTACGCGGAAATACCACAAACCATTCTTCCTGACTGATTTACAGCGTTCAGTTATAAAAACATAAATGTTACTGTTATTTAAAATATATCACACATTGATGCGTTCAGTCAATGGGACTAAAGTAATAAATAAGTAATTATATTTTATAAATTTGAAAAAATTTATCGGATTTTTAAAATATTACAAAGCTCATTCCTGTTTTTAACGTTGGTTTTCTGGAAAATATTATAAATGTGATTTTTAACAGTTCCCAGAGAAATGTCAAGCCGTTCGCTGATGTCCGTGTTGCTGAATCCGTTCGCTACGAGAAGAATTATTTCTTTTTCTCTTTCAGTAATTTTAAATGTTTCAATTGAAAGATCAGTAAACGGATTACTGTTTTTTTCCTGTCCCATCATGATATTAATAATGCGTTCATAGCTGATATTGTTCATGTCAAGAATTTCACAAGCGAGATCTCCTTTGTAAAAAATCGCGACCTTGTCGGCAATCTGCGAAATTTCTTCAATACGGTAAGGTACATATATGATTGTTTTTATTAATTTTTTGAGTTTGTTAATGATGCAGTATAATTCAAAGACTTCAGCCTTGTCAAGATCATGAGTGATTTCATCAAAAATGAAATAATTAACTTTGCGGGAGTACACTCTCGCGATTACTACAAGAAGCTTCTGGAAAAGCGTTAAGTCTTTCACGGGTGTGTCATAATTTATGGAAGTAATTCCGAGCTCGTTAAGAACTTCACCAGCTTCGAAATACAGTTTATTCCAGTTGATTTTACCAAGCGACCCTGTAAACTGCCTGCCTAAAAAAATGTTTTCAGCGACACTTAATGATGGTATTAAGTTTTCGGTTGCCCTGAAATCGATTAAAAATTTCTGAAGTTCATTTTCTTTAACATTTATCTGCTCATCGTTAATAAATATTTTACGGAAATATTCATTGTCTTCATTGATATTAAGCAGGACTTTTAAAAAGGTGGATTTTCCTGCGCCTTTTGAACCGATTATTGCGAGAAGTTCGCCTTCATTTAAATTTATTCTTATTGGCAGCATATTTCTATCCGGTAATAATATACTTTTTAGTAATTGTCTGAAAGAAATTAAAATTTTTAGCCTAAGATATAATCAGTAATGATATGTAATATATTTCAAGTCTTTTTAAAATTTAATGCTTTTATCTGCGAAATTATCATTCCGGAAAACATTAAAATTGAACCTGTCAGTTGCCTGCCGGTGAAATTTTCATGTAAAAATAACCATCCGGCAATTGCCGCGAAAACACTTTCCAATGTAAGAATAATTACTGCATGTGTCGGCGGAGCGTCTTTTTGAGCAACAACCTGCAGCGTATATGCAATACCGACGGAAAAAAGCCCGCAATAGAGAATTGGATATTTAGCGTTTAAAATTCCCTGTATTGTGTTATCTTCAAAAATAAGAGCTGAAGCCAAGCTTAAAACGGAACATGTTGAAAACTGGATTATTGAAAGAAGAATTGGATTCATTCCCGGCGAAAATTTTCCAATAACGACTACATGCAGCGCCCAGAAAAAAGCGCCTATAAAAACAAGAAAGTCGCCTTTGTTTATTTCCGAAAAAGAGGCTCCTGATGGAATTGAAAGAAAATACATTCCCGCGAAAGCGAATATAATTCCGGCAATTTGATTAATTTCAGGTTTAAATCCAAGCGCGACTGCGATCATTGGAACAATAAGAACATAGAGTCCCGTAATAAAACCAGCGTTTCCGGAGGTAGTAGTGACAAGGCCAATCTGTTGAAAAGCAGCACCGAAAAAAAGTATCAGCCCCGTGATGACGCCTGCAGAAATGTTTTTTATTAATGATTTTTGTGAAGTTTCAGGAGTTTTGAAAATTTTGAGAAACGGCAGCAGAAAAAGAGCGCCGATTGCGAAACGGATTGCGTTGAATATGAATGGCTGGGTTGATCTCATTCCAACAACCTGGGCGACAAATGCGCTGCCCCAGATTACGGCTGTTATGAAAAGAAGTACGTCGGATCTGAAAGATTTTTTATTGAGCATGTTTCTCCGGATTACATAGCTTTTACTTTTTTAACCGAAAGAATTATTATATCTTCTTCCAGAGGTGCAAAATCGGTGAAAGTGTATATTTTTTCAATCATATTTTGAGTAATTTTGACGGAAGATTCATTTAAAAATGAAACATATTCAGTGAAAATATTTTTTTCACTGAATTGCTCTTTTCCGTCCGCGGACGTCGCGTTTTTGACGCCGTTCGAGAAGAATAAAAGAGAATCATTGCCGTCAATTTTTAATTGAATGTCTTTGAAATTGACTTTTTTCGCGAGTTGTTTCCCAATTTCAGTAACATTTAAATTTGTCACTGATTTTTTCGCTCCAATGAAATAGAGCATGTTAAGGCTTCCGAAGCTTGAAATCATTAAATCGCCGTTTTTAATGTTAATTTGAAGAATTATGAAATTCATTTTACTGATAGAATCTTTAAGCAGCTTGGAAAGTTTTGTCGTTACAGACTCAATAATTGAAGATGGAGTTGCTTTTCCCGAAGAATGCGAGCGTATCATTGAACGGATTGTCGCGCCAGTAAAGGATGAAGTCGCATCATATCCGCCGACATCGCAAATAACGATTTGATATATGTTTTCAACTACATAGAATCCGTCAATAAAGTTACCGCCCATTAAATCCGCCGGAAGATACGCTGATTTAATGTCAAACATGCCGATATCCTGAAATGAAGGAAAAAGTTTAGCCTGCATTTCCCGCAGTTTCATCAGCTGTATTTTATATTTATTGTTATTGGGATCACACGATTGAGTTTGTTCAAGGAAAATTTTCAGTTCGTTAACGAAGAAAATTAAAAGTTTTTCGGATACTTCGCTGAATTTTGAATCTGATTCGGCAAGAATGTATTCTGTAATAGAAACGCCTGTAAACATTGGAAAAATTGAGCAAAAGATTTTTTTTTCGTTCTTAACGATTTCATAGTCAATGCGGGTTTTATTTTTTTCGGCGACGAAATTGTTTTCAGCAAGTATTTCATGATGATTTATATGTTTGAAAGTTTCATCGAAATTTTTTTCGCACAAAGTTTCAACTTTGTCGACTGTATGCGACATAATTTCAATGTATTTTATGTTTGATAAGGAAGAAATATTTTTAAAATTGTCTAAATGCCGGATTACATCGTCTTTTTCACTCATATATCATAGCTCCGATATTTATATATATTATGGATAAATAAACATATCACAGTATTATTTAAAGTCAAGCAAATAGAAAATATAAGAGGTCCAACATAAAGTAAGATTAATAATATTTTTGTTGCAAATAAAGGTGTTTTGGAAAGAATGACTTGCAGAATGAAATTTTCACTATTTCCACATGCGAGGTGTAAGTGAATTTTGACGTTTTCAATAATCTTGAGTTTCCAATAAGTATAATAAGCGCAAATGGAGACTTGCTTTTTAAAAATAAATCATTTTTAA
>JBFZEW010000255.1:0-3360 GCA_041306665.1 Spirochaetota bacterium
CTAAAAATAGTTGTATTATACAACAATTTTCTTGACAAATTTGAATTATATCTACCATATTTACTTATGGTAAATTATGATGAAAATAGTGATAAATATTTAAAATGCCTGGAAGACATTGGTAAGCTTTTATATAAGACTTCTTGTGTATTTCAGTCGATTGAGAAAGACTTTGTCCGTAAAGAAGATATTTCAACATCGCAGGCAACTTTACTTATCATGTTAAATAATAATTTTAGTGCTGATATGAATATGATTGATATTATTTCAGGAATGAATCTTGAAAAAAGCACCATCACCAGACTTATTGATAATCTGGTGGAAAAAAATTTTATTGAAAGAAAAAAAAATTCCGACGATAAGCGTGAAATACATATTTTGCTTACTCCAGTTGGGAAAGAATACGCTGCCTTATTGAAAAAAGGCAGGATGGATTATTACAAAAATGTCCTTAAAAGACTTCCGAAAGGAAAAGTGCGTGAAGTGATGAATTCATTCGAGCTTCTGCTGGATGCCTTTAACGAAGAACAAAAATAAATTTTTTAAATAATAGTTGTATTGTACAACTAAATAGAGGCGATATGAAAGAATTAGGATTTGAAAACAGCATCTTCAAAAATCATTTTAAAGAAATAGACTTGCGTGATATTTTACAGAATTGCACACCGTTATTTCTATACTCTGCTGAAACAATACGCGATCGATATGAATTTTTGAAACATTGCATCAAATGGAAAGATGTTAATGTTTTTTATGCAATGAAAGCGAACTATCATCCTGAAATTTTAAAATATTTATGCGCGCTTGGTTCCGGAATTGATGCGGTAAGCCCGGCTGAAGTTTTTCTTGCTTTAAAGTGCGGTTTCACTCCTGACAAAATAATTTTCACATCTAACAATAATACTGATAATGAAATCGAGGAAATTATGCTGACAGGAGTTCTTGTAAATATTGATTCACTTTCGAGGCTTGAAAAATTCGGTAAAAAATATAAAGGATCAAGTATATGCATTAGATTTAATTCAGATGTAGTTGCAGGTGAACATGTTCACATTCAGACTGGAGGTGCAAAAACAAAATTTGGAATCCTTTTTTCGGATGTTCCTAGAATTCTTGAAATATCGCATAAAAATAATCTAAAGATAATTGGAATTCATAATCATACAGGCAGTGGAATTTCTGATCAAGGAAAATTTATTGAAAGTATGAATAACATGCTTTCAATAATTAATAAATCAGATTTTCCTGATTTGGAATTTGTTGATTTCGGCGGCGGGTTTAAAGCGCAATATAAGATCAATGAAAATTTTTTTGATTACAAAGAATTTGGCAGGGTTGCAGGTAATCTATTTTCGAATTTCTGTGCGATATATGGCAGAAGCTTGCAATTGTATATTGAACCGGGTAAATTTTTAACTTCAGAATCCGGTATATTTGTTGTTCAGGTGAATACTATAAAAAATAATAGAGGACGGCTTATTGCCGGCGTCAATTCCGGATTTCCGCATTTTCCACGTCCTATATTATATAATGCATATCATCATATTGTTAACATAACAAATCCGAAAGGAAAAATTTTATTATATGATGTTTGCGGAAATATTTGCGAGTCTGGTGATTGTTTTGCGTCGGACCGTGAAATTCCAGAAATACGTGAAGGTGATTTTCTCGCGATTATGAACGCGGGCGCGTATTGTTATTCAATGGCATCAATATATAATATGCGGCCGCTTCCGAAGGAATTATTTCTGAATCAAGGAGTAATCACGCAAAGTAAAAATTTATCTGATAAAGAACTCGCTGATGTTATTTTTGCAAATTATGGGCATAATCCAATCGGAATAAATTATTGACTTAGATGAGCAGCGCGATACAATGATAAGTAATAAGGTTGTATAAGGAATATGTAACATGCACGAACTTCCTGTCATAGAAAAAATTTTAAAAATATCTCTCGATGCTGCGTTAGAAAATAACGCAAAAAAAATTGTTTCAATAAATATTGAAATCGGCGCGCTAAGTGATTTTCAAGATGTCTGGATGAAGAAATTCTTTGACGCTCTTGCGAAAGGAACAATAGCTGAAGGAGCAATTATCAAAGTTGATAAGCAGCCTGGAGAATTTAGATGCGTGAAATGCAACAATTTCATACGGGAAGAATTTATTCCTGATAGAAAAAATCAATGTCCGAAGTGCAGTGGTGAAATGATTTTATTCGGTAATTCAGATTATATTATTAAAGATATTGAGGTGATATGACGCGATTTTTATTTCATATAAAAATCGTTTAAAATATCAGTAATAATTTTTTAAAACAGTTAATTGATGTTTTATATTTTTCCTGTTCCTTAATTCATTCAGTCATGGATTATTACTGATAAAACATATAAGAAATTTAAGTTTATTGAAAAACAAGATGAATTTCAAAATGCTGTGCTAAGATTAAGATATACCAATAGTCTTAACTTGCTTCCATATTTAATGTTTGATCGTTATGTTCCACGCTGATTAAAAATTTTGCATTTGGGCTTTTCTCTTTCGCGAGCTGCAGAATATATTTTGAGTTTGGAATAAAAACCATGTTACTGTTTTTATCAGTATATAAATTATGACTTCGAAGATCAGTAAGATCTTTAATGTCTTCAATTTTATCGAACTTAACCCATACGGCTTTGTAGGCATTGATTGGTGAAAAATTACAGCTCGCGCCAAACTCATTCAGTAGTCTGTATTTAATAACATCAAACTGAAGAGGACCGACAACCCCAATAATTTTTCTATTACCGGGATTCTGTATGAAAAGTTGAGCTAATCCTTCATCAGTAAGCTGCATGATTCCTTTTTCAAGCTGTTTCGCTTTAAGAGGATCGGTGTTGATAATTTCACAGAAATGTTCAGGGGAAAAACGCGGTATTCCTTTGTACATGAATGCGTCACCTTCTGTCAATGTATCACCAATTTTAAAAATACCTGAGTCGTATAATCCGATTACATCGCCGGGAAACGCATCTTCGATAATATTTTTATCTTGTGCCATGAAGTTTGCGGGATTAGGGAATTTAATATCCCTGTTAAGGCGGACGTGATGATAAAATTTATTTCGCTCAAACTTTCCGGAACAAACACGGAAAAATGCAATCCTATCTCGATGACGCGGATCAAGATTTGCGTGAATTTTAAAAACAAATCCGCTGAATTTTTCATTTGCAGGATCAATCATACCGCTTGTGGTGTCTCGAGCCAGTGGTTTCGGGGCAATTTCTACAAAAGTTTCAAGCAGTTCTTTTATGCCAAAGTTGTTAACAGCGCTTCCGAAAAATACAGGAGCGAGAATTCCACCAAGATAATCATCTAAATCAA
>JBFZEW010000256.1:0-4681 GCA_041306665.1 Spirochaetota bacterium
TGCTGATGCTGTTGCCGTGGAAAAATCTAAAAGCAGTTTCACCAATGAATTAAAACTGAATAATTCAGCCTCACAGCCTTCGGATGAATTTGAATTTAATGATAGTTCTTCTTTCGATGACGAAATTGAACCGGAATTTGATCTTTCACTTTTAAATAAATCAAAGCCCGCTTCTTCAAGTTTCAGTTCGCCTGATGATCTTGTTTCTGACGAAGAACCCGTTGCCTTCGGAGAATCAGGCGATGACTTTAATTTTGATAGTCTTGATTTACCGGAAGGTTTGTCTTCCGGCAGCGGTATCGTTGAAGAGGAATCCGGAAGCGATGATTTTGAACCGGTTGAATCTGAAAACCCTGATGATTTTTCAAAAATGGATTTTTCTTCTTCAGACAACGTATCTTCTGAAATTTCATCATCCGATGATGACAGCACGACAATAGATCTCGATTCTCTTGATATTGATCTTGACGGGCTTGATGAATTAGCGTCAGGTGAAACCTTAAACGCCGGCACGGACATTGCCTCGGACGGCGGCGATGATTTAACTTTAGATTTGAATTCTCTTAACATTAATCTTGAAGAAAGCGATGAAATAAAAAACGGAGAAAATCTCGAAGATGACGACAGACTTTCCCTGGAAGACGCCGGTCTTTCTCTCGATGAACTGTCAGGGAGCGCGCAGTCTGATGAAATTATTTCCGATGACAGTGAAGATGAACTTCGTCTTTCAATAGACGAAATTCCCGGGCTTAACGTTGATGAACTTGCCGTTAATGAAGATACAAATGATTTCAATAAAACAGATGATAATGAAGATGAACTTCGCCTTTCGATCGATGAGATTCCAGGTCTCAATGTTGATGAGCTCGCCGTCAATGAAGAAATATCGGATTTTAGCAAACCCGATGACAATGATGATGAGCTCCGTCTTTCGATCGATGAAATTCCCGGGCTTAACGTTGATGAACTTGCGGCGAATGCTGTTGAAGACACGGAAGAATTTGAAGATTTTTCTGCTGTTGATGCAATGGAGTTTGATGAATTGCCGGACATGCCAGATGATTCTAAGGCTTCTGACAGTTTCATGCTGGATGAGTTTTCGGAAAATGATCTGCCGGAAGTTGATTTTGATAAATATGAAGCCGACACTTCTGCTCCGAAAGCATCTTCCTCTTTAATCAGCCCGGATGTATTTGATATTGATACTGAAGATTTTGATGAATTTATCGAAGATAATTATGATCACACTGGAAAAGGTTTTATTAATTTTTCGATTGATTATTCTTTAAAATATTCGCGCCTTTTCGCTTTTTTACGGCTGGCAGGAGTGTATTATGTAATTTATCTGCCGCATTTTATTGTACTGACGGTTTATACAATGCTTTCAGGAATTGTCGGAACATTAAATTGGATTTTAGTTCTTTTCAGCGGAAAAGGCGAAAAAGATTTCTATGCGATTCAGGAAAAAACTTTACGTTATCATCTTCATCTGTCTGCCTCAATGTGCGATATTATCGAAGACAATCCAAAATTCGCCGGTAATACGGGTCTGGATGATTCGCTTCAAATGAAAGCAGCTCTGCCTGAAAATCCTTCTCGTTTTCTCGCGGTTATGAGACTAACAGGAATCGGAATTATTTTTATTTCGTTACCGCATATTATTCTTTTCGAGATTCTTTCATTTGGAATGCTGCTTATATGGTTTATTGGACTGATTGCGGTAATAATTACCGGAAAATGGCCGAACATTTTATTTGATTTTATGGTCCGTTATTTCAGATATGCGGCGAATGTAGCGGCATATATTTCGGGATTGTCTGACAGTTACCCGTCATTCAGGTTTGATTGATGGACTTTGACGCGACTCTTGATGGAGTTTTTTCAAAGGAAGGATGTTTAAAAGACATCCTTCCTTTTTATGAATACCGTGAAACTCAGAAATTAATGGCGGCGTTTATTGAAAAGTGCGTTAATGAAAATGTGAATGCTCTTGTTGAAGCCGGAACAGGCACTGGGAAAACAATGGCTTATCTTCTGCCTGTAATTAAATATGCGAAAGACAGCGGAAAAAAAATTGCTGTGTCAACGGAAACGAAAGCTCTTCAGCGTCAGCTTCTTGAGAAAGACATTCCATCCGCAGAAAAAATAATGAAACAGCTTTATGGCTTTGACGTTAAAACTTCATTGTGTTTGGGAAGTTCCAATTATCCATGTTATGCGCGGTTTTCAAGTGTTGTCAGTCATGGAGGATTTCTTTTTGAAAACAGAGATGTCACGGACGAAATAGCTATGATGTTCGAAAGCGGAAATGTTTTCACTTATGAAGACACTTCCGCCGATTGGGATTTTTGGTCGCAGATTAACAGAGAACCTGAATCATGCCACATGAAATCATGCAAGCATAAATCCGATTGCGTTTACTGCCGCGTCCGTAATGATTGGTCAAAAGCCGATGTTTTAGTAATGAATCATTATCTTTTTTTTACGAACCTCAAGCAAGGCAGAACATTTCTTCCACAGTTTGATGTTATTGTTTTCGATGAAGCACATTCGCTTGAATCAATCGCTTCTTCGCAGATGGGGTTTGAAATAAATAAAAAAATTATCGGTGATATCATCAGCAGAATCCGCAAGTCAAAATCGGAAATGATTTCTGATAAAGTAAATGATGATGAACTGAAGATAATGCTTGAAAATGATTTCAAAAACATTCTGCGGGAAATTCCTCAATTCTTCAGTTCAGTTGCAAATGCGCTGGGTCAAAAACTTAACGTCAGAATGAAGAATGGATTTCCTGAAGGTGAACATCTTTTAAAGGCTGTGGAATCATACCGTAAAAATTTAGAGAGAACGGAAAAAGATTTCAAAGAAAATGAATTTTTAAAAATGGAATTTGACGCGCTTTATTCAAGACTTTTTTCTCTTGAGCAGAGTCTGAATATGGCGGTGTACGGTTTCGAAAAAGACTGGGTATACTGGTTTGAATCATCCCGCGATGATGTGTCTTTATTCGGTCAGCCTGTTGAAATCAAGGGAATAATGCGGCGTGATGTATATGAATTTTTTGAATCGTCATTTTTCGTTTCCGCAACGTTAACTGTGAATAATTCATTCGATTACATGATACGTAAACTTGGTCTTTTTGAACCGGAAAAGCTGATGCTGGGATCGCCTTTTAATTATAAAGAGAACTGTATTCTTTTTATTCCGGATTCCGATATTGATCCATTATCGCATTTATATGCCGAATTTGCCGCGAAAGTCACGGCGCATCTTGTTAAAAAAACAGGCGGCCGGACACTTGTGCTTTTTACCTCATACAAAATGCTCGAAGAATTCAGGCTGGTCTTGAAGAATTTAGTCGATTGCGAGATATATTCACAGAATGAGAGCAGTGCCGCAAGAGCTATCAGCAGTTACCGTGATAATGTGAACTCAGTTCTTCTCGGAACTCAATCTTTCTGGCAGGGAATTGACTTCCAGGGCGATACTTTAAAAAATCTTGTTATTACCAGACTTCCGTTTTCAGTTCCTGATAAACCATTGATTGAAGCTAAAGTAGAAAAAATCATTGAAAATGGCGGAAATTCATTTTTTGATTTTCAGATTCCTGAAGCAGTAATCAAGTTTAAACAGGGTTTCGGCAGACTAATACGCAGCAGCACAGATACTGGAATAGTAGCTGTACTTGATAGCAGAATCACGCAGAAAGGTTATGGTAAGTTTTTTTTAAATTCACTTCCTGAGTGCAGAATCGTTAAGGACATTGACAAGCTGGGATTATAGTTTGTTTAATATTTCTGCAGCTTCTTCATCGGTATTAGCCTGTTTTACAAAATCAATTATCCCGACAATTTCCATTACTTTCTGAAAATGCGGAGACAGCGCTACAAACGCGATTTTCGATTTTGATTCACCTGTTGTCTGAATTATGTTTATGAGAGTGGCAATACCTGCCGAGTTTATGTAATTTGTTTTCCCGAAATTAATTATCAGTTTGGCATTCGAATTGTCGTTGTATTTCCTGTTTTTTTGCACGGCATCAATTATTTCATGATCAGTTTCAGAAGTCATGTCTCCTTCAATCGTAATGACTGGAATTTCTTTTATGAATTTTATTTCAATTTTGTGCCGCTGATCCATTATTTTATCCGCATAAAATTACTTGAACTGTTTTATCATAGTTCATGATGTTTCAATAGTCAAGAAATAATCGCCAGGCAGTTATTTGAAAAAATCATATTTTTTCAAGAGGAGTATATTTTTCCAGAAAAGACTTTACGCCCACAGTGTTAAAATTAATCGTTAGCTTAATGTTGTCTCCCGACCCTTCGATTGTGAGAATGTATCCGCTGCCGTATTTTGGATGATTGACTCTGTCGCGCACGCTGTATGCTGAATCGGATATTTTCGCCTTTTGTTCCGTGCTTCCTGATGAATTCATTTTATTAAAAAAATCTTTCGCTTCGGCGGATGCATTGCCCGCGGAAAACGCGCTTCCCGCAACCCTTCTGATGTTAGAGGCACCGTCAAAATTACCGCTAAAACTTTTTGATGACGAGCCGGCTTCGGAATAGTTTAAAGTCAACAGAAACGCGGGATCAATTTCATCGATGAAACGTGAACGTTCTTTGTATGAAATTCCGCTGAATGAACGGCGGAATTCAGCGGAAGTGATAAA
>JBFZEW010000257.1:0-3316 GCA_041306665.1 Spirochaetota bacterium
ATTATCACAATACTTATTTTTTCATGGCTGCTTGGATCAATTCCGGCAGCGTATATTGTGACGAAAATATTTCTTCATCAGGACATCAGGAATCTCGGAAGCGGGAACGCTGGTGCAACAAATGTGTACCGGGTTCTTGGATTAAAAGGCGCGCTTCCTGTTTTTATATTCGATTTTTTTAAAGGTTTCATTCCAGTCTGGTTTATTATTCATTCGCAATTTTCATACATCATTCCGGAAAGTCTTCTGGCGATTCTCGCAGGAGCAGCGGCATTTTTTGGTCACCTATTTCCCGTATATATCGGTTTCCGCGGAGGCAAGGGAGTAGCTACAGGAGCCGGCGTTTTTTCAGCTTTATATTTACCACTCTTGCCGGCTTGTCTCGCGTTGTTTGTTTCCGTGCTTTTAATTTCAAAAAAAATGTCAATAGCTTCACTTTTTACCAGTGCCATGCTTCCAGTGTGGTATATTATTATCAAATATTTCACCGGAGAACAGCCTGACGCATATGTTCTTGCTGCGGCTGTAATTGTACCGACAGCTGTAATTCTGAAACACAAAAGAAATATAGCAAGCCTTATAAACGGAACTGAAAAAAAATTATTTTAAACAGTGAGGAAAACATGAGCAATTCATTGACATTGACAGGACACAATATATATGCCAGTTTTTTATCGGGTTATGAAAATCTGTTAAAGCATAAAAAACTTCTGAATGATATTAATGTTTTTCCCGTTCCAGACGGTGACACTGGAAGCAACATGGTTTCAACAGTCTATTCAACAATTCAGCTGGATGATGTAACTGCTTCACTGTCCGAGACACTGAATAATCTTGCAGACAAGGCTCTTTCGGGCGCCCGTGGAAATTCGGGTATAATACTTGCGCAATTTCTAAACGGACTTGCGGCTGAATGCGAAAATATGGAATCAATGACAACTCGTGAATTCGGAGCAGCATTACGTAATGCGGCGAAACACACTTACAGCGCGATTGAAAATCCGAAAGAAGGAACTCTTATTACCCTGCTTAGAGTTTGGTCGGAAGAAATGTACAGTCTCGGCAAAGTCATTCATAACTTTAATGATCTGTTTCTGAAAAGCATACACTCGGCAAAAACAGCACTGGAAAAAACAAAGGATCAGCTCTCGGTCCTGAAAAAAGCCGATGTCGTCGATGCCGGAGCATTGGGATTTGTAGCATTTCTTGAAGGAGTGGCGCGAATGATTGCAACAGGCGCGATTCCTGAAAAAAAATCGTGTTTTCCTCTGTGTCCTGAAGATGAAAATCACATTTCGCATGATATTCCCGAAAGCAGTGAAGCAATAACTTTTCGATACTGCGCTGAAGCTCTAATTCTGAACAATGAAAATTCCTCTCTATCCGCGGACACGTTAAAATCGCTTGGAGACTCGTTGATCATAAGCAAAGGAAAAAATAAAACAAAGATTCATATTCATACAAATAATCCTGCTGAAGTATTTTTCATTCTTAAAGACCATGGAAGAATAATCGAGCAGAAAGTTGATGACATGCTGCTGCAGTACAACTCGGTGCATAACCCTGTTTCAAAAACCGCAATTGTTACGGATTCAATCGCGGATATTCCGCGTGAGATTATTGATAAATATCAGATTCACGTAATTCCGCAGAAAATACTTTGGGGTGATGATGAATATCTTGATCGTGTGACAATAACTCCTGAAACATTTTATCCTTATTTAGATGAAAGAGAAGATTATCCATCCAGCTCAATTCCTGATCCGCGCAGAACTGAACAGGTCTTTGAGTGGCTGTCCGCACATTACGACTCAATTATCGCCATACCGGTCGCGAAAGCATTAAGCGGAACCTGGCAGGTAATGGAAAATAGTTCGAAAAAATTGAAAGAATCAGGATATCCTGTATCAGTAATTGACAGCCGGCTTAATTCGGCAGCCGAAGGGCTTGCTGTAATTTCAGCGGCTAAAAACGCGGCATTGGGCATGAAGCACGATGAAATAATTTCAAATCTGAACAACACCATTGAAAACGCGCGGATACTTGTCAGCGTGGCAACATTCAAATACATGATTCGCGGAGGCAGAGTAAGCGCTCTAAAAGGATTTATAGCGGCGATGACAAACCTTAAACCCGTGATATCCCTCGACAGTTTAGGCAAGGGTATTGCTTTTTCAGCAAGTTTTTCACAGGCAGGAAGTCAGAAAAAAATATTGAAACGAATTGCAAAAAGCAAAAAGATAATTCGGAAATATGCAGTAGTTCATGCTGCATGTCCGGAAAAGGCTGCTGAATACGCAGAAAAAATAACTGCAATAATCGGGCATAAACCGGAATACATAATGGAGATTTCACCGATAGTCGGAATACACGCGGGAATCGGCGCGGTTGCCGTCGCGTGGATTTGAACAGACTCATTACTAAGATTTGTATATAATACATTTAAGCATACTTCAGCCAAACTTATCTACAACAGCTGCATTCATTTCCTGACAAGTACAATATTGTACGATTCATAAATTTTAAAAAATATTTATAACAATTATTGACATCCCGGCATTTGAATATTATTTAATTGAATTACTATATTTTTCACCACTTAATAATTATTATATGCACTAATAAAGGAGCAGTAAATGAGAGTCGATAACAGAAAAATTTCTGAATTTACAGATATTTACGCACAATATTATCCAATTGTAATGTGTTCCATTTTTTCACGAGTAAGTAATTATGATGAAGCTGAAGATATAGCGCAGGAGGTTTTTATCAGACTGCTCGAAAAAATGGAATCTATTATTGAACCCAGGAAATGGATATTCGGAACAATGAAATTTGTAACAATGGAATATTACAGACGAAAAGGCAAAAATGACGAGGACATTGAAAATTATATTAATGATTTCAGCATGAATTACATAAATGGATTCAAAGATGTACGGATAATTATTGAAGAAGCAATCAGCCATGAACCGAATTTTACGGATGAAAAGGACAAAATTCTATTCGAGCTGACTGCAATAGACGGATTTTCTTTAAAGGATGCCGCTGAAATGACCGGATATACATATGATAAAGCAAGGTACAGATATAACAAAGCCGTTGCAAATATAATCGGATATCTCAAGAGCAAAGGCATTAATTCACTGGAGGAACTATTATGAATAACAATGAAATTCTGATAAAAGCCCTTGAAAAAGGCCGGATATTCAGAAATATACCTGAAGAGATTAAAATCAGGATAAAAACATCGGTAAAACCTAACCTTGTGTCTATACTAAGGGAAACAAAAAATTATTCTTTATTAACAGGAATT
>JBFZEW010000258.1:0-7295 GCA_041306665.1 Spirochaetota bacterium
AGTTTTCTTTTAGCGAGATAGTAATTTTCAAAATCCTTGTGATAATCCATGTGATCTCGCGTCATGTTCGTGAACCCGGCAAGTTTAAAATGAACATCATCGACGCGGCCAAGATCTAATCCGTGAGATGACACTTCCATTACAATCGCGTTCACGCCGTCATTATGCATTTCACCCATGAGTTTCTGAATATCGCGCGATTCGGGAGTAGTGTTCGGAGCGGCGACCGATTTATCCTTCCATCTGTAATTAACGGTTCCCATCACGCCCGGAACATATCCGCATGATTTGAGCACGGACTCAATCATATACGTAATCGATGTTTTGCCGTTTGTGCCGGTAATTCCGATTACAGGAATTTTAGAAGATACTTCACCGTAAAAAAAATACGATAATTTTGAAAGAAGTCTTCGCGTGTCATTGCCGTAAATAACAGGTACACCGTTTATCTCAGCTTCAGTAATCTTTCCGTTTCCCGAAAGCGCGACAATTGCTGAAGCTCCATTTTTCACCGCGGTCTCAATGAAGTCATGTCCGTCTGAAACAAGTCCTTTCACCGCGACAAAAATGGATCCTTTTTCAACATGACGCGAATCATATTCAATGGAAGTTATTTCAGTATCATTTGAAATTTCCAAAATACCGGATTTCTTTAAGAGTTCATTTAATTTCATTTCACCGAATCCTTTCTTATAACAACTACATCTTCATACTGCACTTCTTTCAAATTATTTTCAGCAGCAATTACTTCAATTAGATCAATGCGTTTCAATTTTTCAATTTCATTAATAAGGAAATCATTGCTTATAATAATTTGCTTCTGATGATCAATTGAATCCGAAAGCGCAATCTTCATTTTTAAGACTTCAACGTTCTGCCAGACATAAAATACAACCAGAATAATCATAATAATCACATACATTGAATATTTTAAAAAAAAATCACTTCCAGGTTCCAGTTCAGGTTTATATTTAAACATTAAATTTTCTCACAGATTCTTAATTTCGCGCTTCGCGACCTGTTATTTTCAGCCATTTCTTCTTCTCCGGGAAGAATGGGTCTTTTCGTAATAAGTTTAACCCGCGGAATTCTATCACACATGCAAATTTCACTGTTTTCATCACACCAGCATCCCTTGGATAAATTTCGAAAAATAGTTTTTGTTATTCTGTCTTCAAGCGAATGAAAAGAAATTGCCATTATTCTTCCGCCTGGAGAAAGATATTTCCATGAATCTTTAAGCGATTCTTCAATTGCGGAGAGTTCGCTGTTAACATAAATCCTGAGCGCCTGAAAAATACGTGTCGCAGGATGAATATTTTTAACATGAAACTTTCTCGGAATTGACTTAAGCACTATATCTGCGAGAGCTTTTGCAGTCAATATTTTATCTGTTTCACGTATGCGGCAAATATCAAGAACAATCTTTTTCGACCATCTTTCTTCACCGTATTTATAAAAAATATCAGTCATTTCTCTTTCAGGAAATGTATTGATTATGTCAGCCGCCGTATATTTAACTTTCGGGTCGAGTCTCATGTCAAGAGGCTGATCTTCACGGAACGTGAATCCCCTCTTTGATGAATCAAAATGATACGATGAAATCCCAAAGTCATAGAGAATTCCAGAAAGATCATTTATGCTATTTTCAAAGTATAATTTAATATTGCTGAAATTGTCATTGATGAAAGTCACTCGGTTTCCATGCTCCGCGAGACGGGATTTCGCTATTTCCAGAATCTGCGGATCACGTTCAAAGCAGATGAGTTTAATTTCCGAAAAATTTTCAAGCAGAAGCGAGCTGTGTCCGCCTTCTCCTGTAGTGCAATCAACAAAAGTGCGGCATCCGACATCTTTAAGCTCTGAAACCTGGCACAGAATTTCTCTGTAAAATACCGGGTAATGTACGTAATTTCCTTTGTTTTCCATATTATGTCTCATTAGCCTTTAAATTAAAAACCTGAATTTCCATCAAGATATGATGACGCGTCAATACTGCTTACATATTTCTCGTATTTTTCCATTGCCCAAATCTCGATTCTGTCATTAACACCGATCACAACCACTTCCCTGTCAATGCCGGCATACTCTTTAAGTTCAAGCGGTAAAATAATTCTTCCCTGTTTATCAAGCTCGCAGTCAATGGCATTTGAATATAGAAATCTGATTTTTTTTCTATTATCAGGGTCTGCCTGCGATAGGGTTTCAATTCGTTCAGATACGAACTTTTTCCATTCTGCTTCAGCGAAACCCATGATGCATCCGTCAAATCCCGGAAGAATAATCAAGGATTTTAGATCGATTTCCGGCTCATCAGTCTTCCTGAACTTTGCTGGAATTGCCAATCTGTTCTTTTCATCCAATACAGGTCTGAATTTTCCAAGAAACACTTTCTACCCCATTTAACCCCACATTTACACATTTATCTCCACTTATGTCAAGAATAATATAAAATTTTTGAGTTTTTTAAAGATGCCTGGCGCATGCCTGTCATGACGCCTGTCATAACGCCTGTCATAACGCCTGTCAGGACGCCTGACGATCGTCAGGCGTCCTGACCAGAGATGGGTTTTCGTATTCTTTGCATGACTTTGCGGGAATTAGGGTGAAATAATCCACAGTATTTTAGAGCATACTTGGATAAAAGGGTGAAATTAGCCTCACCTTTTAGCTTTAATCTTTGTTTTTTTGTATTAAACGTTGGAAAATGAAAATTTTTTAAAACAGAAACTCAATATTCACAATTCAAAATTGCTTCTCGAATACTCTAACTGATTACCGTTTCACACCGTCCGGAAAACCCATGGAATACTGTCAGTCCAATAAGCGATCGCGGTTTCGTTGGATACATTTTTAATTTTATGAGGCTTGTAACTGTCGAAAACGACAGAATCACCTTCAGAAAGCTCATATTCCTTTCCTTCAATTTCAATGAGAAGACGCCCCTTATGCAGAAATCCGCATTCAGCGCCGTCATGGACATATGCCTCGCTGCCTGTTGATGATCCCGGAGGAAATTCGAGAATGAAAACCTCCATTGCGTTACAGTTTTGACTTAGAAGATTATATGTGACATTTCCCTTAGTAATCATTTTTTTATGAGTATTTTTCTTAAACACTGGAGAATCCACCGTCGCCTTTCCGCTTTCAAAAAGCATTCCAATGGGAACAGAAAAAACATCGGCGATCAGCTTCAGAGTCGAAAGCGACGGACTTGCTTTTCCGTGTTCAATTTGAGAAAGAAGACTTGGGGTAACGCCGACTTCTTCAGCGAGTTTTTTCAACGTAATTCCCATGTTTTTCCTGTGATATTGAATTCTTTTCCCAATGATGTCTATTAGTTCTTCCAAATTTTATCCCATCTTTTCAGAAATTTCAGCTTAATTATAAATGTTATATTTTTTTTGCAATTATTAAAATTTAATATTGACAACTTTTCAGTAATTTTGTTTATTGCTTTTATTGAACGCGGGTGTAGTTCAATGGTAGAACTTCAGCCTTCCAAGCTGATTGCGTGGGTTCGATTCCCACTACCCGCTCAGAAAAGAGAGTTTGACAATCAAACTCTCTTTTTTTATGTAAAAAATTTACGCACAACAGGAAAAATTCCATCTTCCTGCTGTGCGAATATAATAACTATCTGTCTATTCCGTATTCTTTTCCGTATTTATCGACAACAAAATCAAGATCCTTGTCACCGCGTCCGGAAAGATTAACCAGAATAACATCGTCTTTCTTCATTTTCGGTGCAAGTTTAACGGCAAACGCTGCCGCGTGACTGCTTTCAAGAGCAGGAATAAGTCCCTCAATACGAGAAAGTTCAAAAAACATTTTCACCGCTTCTTCATCATTAATGCTTTCATATTTTACTCTGCCTTCATCCTTCAGACAACTATGTTCAGGGCCGACGCCCGGATAATCAAGTCCTGATGCGATTGAATACACTTCCATTGGTTCTCCATTTTCTTCCTGCAGAAGATAGCACTTAAATCCATGGATAAGTCCAGGCTTCCCGTAAGTAAGAGTCGCTGCGTGATCACCATCAGCTTTGCCCCGTCCGGCGGGTTCTACACCGTAAATCGCGATTTCCTTTTCTTTAATAAATCCGCTGAATAGACCAATCGCGTTTGAACCGCCGCCCACGCACGCGACAAGAGCCTGCGGAAGTTTACCTGTCATTTCAAGAATCTGTTCCCGCGCCTCACGGCCGACAACCGATTGAAAATCACGCACCATCATCGGGAAAGGATGAGGACCAACAACAGACCCGATTGCATAGAACTGATTAACAGGATCTTTGACGTATCCGTCAAAAGCAGCATCCACCGCTTCTTTAAGCGTTTTACGTCCATGAGTTGCCGGAATTACGTTTGCTCCGAGAACTTTCATTCTAAGAACATTCGGGCTTTCCTTGATAATGTCAACTTCTCCCATGTAAATGTCGCATTTTAATCCGACAAGAGCCGCTGCTGTCGCAAGAGCAACGCCATGCTGGCCCGCTCCTGTTTCGGCTATTACTTTTGTCTTGCCCATTTTTTTTGCAAGAAGTACTTCGCCAAGACAATGATTAATTTTATGCGCGCCTGTATGATTCAAATCTTCACGCTTAAAATATATCTGCGCTCCGTTATATTTTTTACTTAAATTAGTCGCGTGAAATATGGGACTTGGTCTGCCGACATAATGTTTGTAAAGATAATGAAGTTCATCCCAGAATTTTTCATCCTGTTTCATTTCAGTGTATGCCACAGTTATTTCATCAATAATAACCTGAAGCTGCGGAGGTATAAAACTTCCACCGTATTGACCGAAAAATCCATTCTGATCCGGCATATTTTCCGGATAATTTACTGTTGCCATTTTATTCCTCCCTGGCGCTGAAAATTTTATATAATTCTGAATTTTTATCTTTCAGAATTTTGGCTCCGCGTGTAATTTTACATAGGCTAATTCCGAGACTTGACGCAATTTCCCGCTGAGAAATTCCCTGCGATAGTTTTTCAAGAAGTCCCCACCGTAAAGTTAGATCATGCACTTCTGATTCAGTAAATATTTCACGAAAAAGCTTCTTCATGTTTTCCGGATCACTTATAGCTGAAAAGTTCTCCGCCATGTGATCAAAATGCTTATCCATTTTTTCACCCTGTAAATTTATTATACACAGTATTGTCTGTCATGAAACAATATGTTTCTGTGCATAGAAACAGTCAAGAAATTAATTTAATTTCTTTCATAAAATTAAGTATAATTTACACTTTTTTCGAATCAATATCCACGGCTGAAATATAAACATGGTTATCAAACATTTTTTAGATAAGAAGCTTATACTTGAGCGTACTTGCAATAGTGAAGGTACTGGAATATAAACGGTAAATAGCAAGCCATCACCATTTGCCCCATTAAGCTGATTTCATAACCAGTCCCATATCATCGATTTTCAAAAAATAGATTTCAGATTTAGCGTGCATGAAGCTTTCATAGTGATTTTTTCTTGACAAAACAAGTTGTATGATACAACTTGTTGAAATTACCACGGAGGTCAAATGATTAAAATTAATGAAAACTATCTTAAACTGAAATCTTCATATTTATTTTCAGACATTGCAAAAAAAGTCAGCGCTTTTCAACAAAGCGCTCCCGACAGAGAAGTAATTAAACTTGGAATCGGTGATGTTACAATGCCGCTGCCCGATTCATGCATAGAAGCTTTTCATAGAGCTGTTGATGAAATGAAGGATATGAAGACATTCAAAGGATACGGACCCGAACAAGGTTACGCGTTTCTTCGCGAGGCGGCTGCAAAAAACGACTTTCAGTCGCGAGGCGCGAAAATTTCTGCCGATGAAATTTTCATCAGTGACGGATCAAAATGCGATACCGGAAACATTCAGGAACTTTTTTCAAATGACATCAAAATCGCAATTCCCGATCCAGTGTATCCGGTCTACGTCGATACGAACGTTATGGCAGGCAGAACAGGCATCAATACCGATGGAAGATATGACAAACTAATCTATCTTGAATCAACCGAAGCGAACGGATTCGTCCCTGCTCCGCCGAAAGAAAAAGCTGATTTGATTTATCTTTGTTTTCCGAATAATCCGACAGGAGCGACTGCCACGAGAGAGCAGCTAAAAGCATGGGTCGATTACGCTCATGACAACAAAGCTCTCATTCTGTTTGACGCGGCATATGTATCTTTTATCCGCGATGAGAAATTACCTCAGTCCATTTATGAGATTGACGGCGCGGATGAAGTCGCGATTGAATTCCGGAGTTTTTCAAAGAATGCGGGCTTTACAGGAACACGTTGCGCTTATACTGTCGTTCCCGAAAAAGTGAAAGCATTTGACTCCAACGGAAATTCACACAAGCTGAAAGATTTATGGAACAGACGGCATACGACAAAATTCAACGGAGTCAGCTATCCGGTTCAGAAAGCCGCTGAAGCTGTTTACTTCGAAAAAGGCGCGAAAGAAGTAAAAGCACTCACCGATTTTTATCTTGAAAATGCGTTTATTATCAAAAACAAAATGACTGAGTTCGGATATAAATGCTCAGGCGGAGAAAACGCGCCTTACATTTGGATAAAAGCCGGCATGGACTCGTGGGAATTTTTCGACATGCTGCTCAACAAAGCCGGCGTTGTATGCACTCCTGGCGCAGGATTCGGCAGATGCGGTGAAGGCTACATTAGAATCAGCGCGTTTAACTCGCGCGACAATGTACTTAAAGCAATGGAAAAAATTTCCGGATTATAAAACAGCTGCCGCAGGAGAAATCCTGCGGTCATTTCTTTTTCACACTGTAACAATTGCTTTCTTTAATAACTTTAAAAGAGTCCGCAACCAATACATCACCATCAATGTAATAATAAATCTCTGCAGTCTGACATACTTCAAGACCTGGAGCCAAATTTGCCGAACATTTGAAATAATATTCAGTTTTACCGGATTTCAAAACTACTTCCATGGAATCGACTGAAATTACGCGGCCGTAAACTTTAATTAATTCATGTTGAACTTTTTCCATCGCGGATTCAATTTCAACTGTTTTCTCTTTCGCCGGTTCCGCTTTTATCACGTCCGCCGCGGCTGGTTCGTCCTTTTCAATGGTTTTCACAGCCGATTCATTGTTGATATTATTTTCAGATTCAGAAATAATTTCATTTTGAGAGACATTATCAATTGATTCATAAAACTAAACTTAATCATTTGCGGCAGCTTCATTCAAACGTTCCCATCCGAAAACATCATATTCTGTGGAATCTTAATCAAAATCAGCATCATAATTTA
>JBFZEW010000259.1:0-2881 GCA_041306665.1 Spirochaetota bacterium
AATTTCATGATATATATTAAATTTTTTCTTAACTTTTTCCATTTATTACAATAATTTCACGTTTTATTAATTGTTTTTACATCATCTGCTAATTTTTATATCTATCAGCAAATGAAGATAATTACAAAGTATAACCATATTTTACCATACATTGTTGTTTTCAAGCTAATAAAATTTTTTATTTATCGGAATTTTCAGGCTGCTTCAACGCGGAGAGTTAGCATGTGACATTACCAATCTAAAAAAGAAAAATTTTGTCATTTAAGATCCTCGAAATATTTTGCCATAATAAATCATTAAAAGTATTTTTATTAAATCATTTCGATAAATATTTTCCAATCAATTCTTATTACATTAAAAATTATGAGCTTTTCATGTATTTACTCGCAGGAACAATACTCGTATTCTCAGTTAATATTATTAAGCACTTCAGATAAATCATTCAGATCTTTTGCATGCCATTTGTATTCTTTGTTATTCTCGGCTCTGACCCATATTGCTTTAATTCCGCAACGCAGAGCACCGGCAACATCTGCGCCATAGTTATCGCCTATCATTATACATTTCTCGCAATCAAGACGCGCATTTTTAACTGCATATTGAAAAATCGCTTTATTGGGCTTTTCATAGCCGATATTTCCCGAAGAAAAAATATGACTGAAATAATCTGCTAATTTAAGTTTTGTTACAAGTTCAACTAATTCAGGAATGTGATTTGAAAGTATAATATTTTTATATCCGTTTTTCTGCAAAGCATTCAAAGTTAATACAACATCATCGAACACATGCCATTTTTCAATGCGCAAATATTCTTTTTTTACCTCTTTCGACATTTTTTCTGCTATATCATGTTTTACTCTAAGCATTATAAAAATATTTTCAAACAACTTTTCATAATACTCCCACCAGGTCATCTCGCCGAATATTTCAGCAAGAGGAGTGTCTGGTGAATTCCAGGTGAAACCTATATTCGTAAAAGGGCGCACATCAGCATGATTTATTTCACAAAAACCATGTCTTCGCAAAACATCAATTAATGCGGCGGTCCACATTCCTTCCCTGTAGGCAAGTGTGCCGTCGAAATCCCAGATTAAAGTTTTCATTTTCCTGTATCACAAAGTATTTCGATAATATATTTAAAGCTGCTGTCTGAAGCGACGAAAGTTTTAAACTCTATCGTAAAACAAATGACGGCTTAACATTTGATTCACCGTTCACCATTAAATCTCACTACCGGGAAACGGTCTTGCGGTTACGGTATTGGAAAATTCCGACTCATGATTATGCGGAGTTCCGATCTTATACGAATCATACGCCGTGACTTTAATGTAATATAAAATGTTATTTTTAATTACGGGAAAATCCAGCATTCCGGACTGCAGCTTGCGCATGTTATCATCAATGAGCGGATTGTCGATTGTAATTTCAATAAAATCGTTTTTCGCCAATTCATTCGTGATTAATTTTCCATTATAATAATTAAGCACTCCGCTGGTTTCCGTTGGAGTAACGCCGTAATAAACACGATAACCATAAATATCATGATCAACATTTTTCTTCCAGCGGATTACTATCTGTTTGTCGCCTTTTTTCCGCACTTCTAAAAACATTGGTCTGTTCGGAGCAGGGTCAAGTTCATAATTAATTTCCATTCCTTTCATCTCGGGAGAATTTTTTCCATCCGGGGAAGCAATCAAATGAGTTCTCCATTGAAAATATTTTCCCCGTACGAAATCCTGACCTTCTTTTTTAAGATATATGTTTCTCTGGTCATTCTCAATTCTGTACCACCGTAATGACGCATCATTGCTGTCAAACGCAATGTCTGACATTCTGAATTCAGACCAAATGAATGTGTCATGCGATACAATTTCATCCCACTTCATCAATGTAATCATCGTTCCTGTAAGCGGCAGTTGATACACCGGGCTGCTGATGATGCCTTCCCTGTTGCGCGGCTCACGTTCATTCTGGGCGAGATCACGGAAATTTTTCGTCGTAAAATCACTGATTTCTTTTATATCTTCGTATTCCCTGAAAATGATTCTGAATTCATCAAGATATCCTTTATAATTTTCTCCTAAAGAAATCGCCGGTAGATCATTCGGCGTAAAACTTGGAACTAAAAGCTGACTCTCGCTGCTTCTGTCTTCAGTCGCGAAAATCATATCTGCTTCGACATCATTAATCTTATGATACAGCCGGCCTGTATAACGATCATATGATATCAGATAGTGGTACCATTTTTTTTCGCTTAAAACAGGACAGTTTACGAGGGAAAAGGTTTTTCGTCTGCCGGTTTCATCAGAAAAAACATTGAACAAATCCGCCCTGATTTTCCTGTTTTTAATGCTTATCTCTATTCCATTTCTTGTGCCGGAAAAATATCCCATGCGTGAAAAAATTTTTGCTCCGTCATTTAATCTGACAGGACAAAATTTAAATTCAATTGTAAAAGATCCAAGATCATTACTTTCCGAAAGCCAAAGCTTGGATGAACTGTCCAACTGTACATAATTTTCATCTTTAAAAAAATATGCCGCTCCATCGCCCAACGTACCGGAATCCTTCACCGGATTATATGAACTATATTTAACGCGGTACCTTCTTGCAGTATCCCGTAAGTCGGAATCCTTTCCATTAAAACTCAGCGACAGATCAGTAATTGCAGGTTCGCGGTTATCTTCATAATTCAAATCTTCAAGTTTGAAATATCTGAAACCATCCGGTTTAACGAAACTTTTAACATTATATAAATCGAGACCTGATATATCGAATTTCACCTGCCCCGTCAAACGGACTGACGCAAAAACTGATGCGGCAGATAAAAATAAAACAACAATCAGAATATAATATTTATGCATAATTTCTTCCTTATAAT
>JBFZEW010000260.1:0-5218 GCA_041306665.1 Spirochaetota bacterium
TCAATATGAGTTAAATCGAGGACTACATAACCGATTGATTGTGAAAATTTTTTCCTGCTTAAAATAAAATTAAAACAGAATTCCTCCTTTTGCGATAAACGTCTAAGTTCCCTGAAAACCTGATTTTGATCGGAAAAGTTCGATTCATTCATTGTTTCTTTCTGTAAAATGCTGTTGTATCTGGCTGAAAACTGCTGATAAAACCGATTTTCACGTTTAGATTTTATATATTTACCCATTTTTGTATCGCCGATTATTCCAGACAAAACAGAAAGGACGAAATTTCGCGACAGGGGATCCATGATATTGTATGCCTTCAAAATTTTTTTTCTTTTGCACAATTCAAGTCCGATCATGCCAATCAGTTCACATGCCGAAGATGCTTCAGTGACAAGACAATACTTTTCATCACCGATATACTCGCTGTCTCCGCCAATGTGATGGTCAATTTCTATTAAAACAATATCATTTCTCAAAAACATGGAAGTGATCGAAGCTGGAGCGTCTATCATGGATGGTTTCGGAGTGTCACAAATGACGATCGTGTCAATTATATCTTTCTCAAAATCATCGGAGAAACAGATTTCTATGGAATTATATTTACAAATATTCAGAAGATACTGATAATGTTCATGAATATTATTAGATAAATATAATTTAACTGATTTATTAAATTTTATAAGGAGAATGGCAAAAGCAACCATACTGGAAATACAATCATCATCAGGATTTTTATGCCCCAGAATTAAATAATTGTTCTTTGCTTCAATAGCTGATAAAATATTTTTAATAATCAACTTTTTTTTAAGAACAGTTTCAATATTTTTCTTTTTCATAATTTTTTTAAATTACTATCGCTTTTTTTTATTGGACAATTAAAAAAGTCAGCATTATCTGACCAATAGCATTTCATACTTTACTAACTATGTCATATTTATAGCATTTTCTGCGCAATAATCAAGTATTTCATTTCCAAATTTCATAGTTTTCCATAAAATTTAAGAACCCGTGAAAGCGCACTTTAATAATTCTTTTAGTTAAAATTAATTCAGAAAAATTTTAATAATTTTCAATTTCTTCGCAGACTTTCTTCACATCATCGACGGATACATTTAAATGCGTGACAATACGCATCATTTCGCCGCCGGAAAAAAGTATTCCTTTTTCACGAAAGCTGGAAATTACGCTTTGCGGGTACTCGTTTTTGGCCGTAAAATAAATTATATTCGTGGGTATAACGTCACTTACAAGCTCAAACGACTTTGAATCTTTAATTGATGAGGCGATCAATTGCGCATGCTGGTGATCTGTTTTCAATTTTTCAGTATTGTTCAGCAACGAATAAATTCCCGCTGCTGCCAGAATACCAGCCTGGCGCATTCCGCCGCCCAACATTTTCCGCGTGCGTCTTGCTTCGCAGATAAATTCTTTTGAACCGCAGAGCATGCTGCCGGCAGGCGCGCCAAGTCCTTTTGATAAACAGAACGTCACGGTATCACAAAATTGCGTAATTTCTTTTACGGCTGATTCCAATGCCGCCGCTGCATTAAATACTCTCGCGCCGTCCATGTGAAAAGGAATATTTAAGTTTCGCGCGAATTCATAAATAAGTTTCAACTCGGAGATGGAGTAAAAAGTTCCGCCAGCTGCGTTGTGAGTGTTTTCGATTTCAATAAGTCCTGTCCGAGGCATGTAGTAAATGTCGGGACGCAGTGCGTTTTTAATGGAACTAACTGTCAGTTTCCCGTCAGATCCATCGACAGGACGCTGCATTAAACCGGCAACTGCCGCCATGGATGAAAGTTCATAATGAAAAATATGACTGTCTTTATGCGCGATAACTTCAGTTCCGCGCGGACATTGAACAAATTGTGGAATTAAATTCCCCATTGAACCGCTTGAAACAAAAAGCGATGCTTCTTTGCCAGCGACTTCCGCGGCCATTTCCTGAAGATTATTTACGGTAGCGTCCTCTCCGTAAACATCATCTCCAACTTCAGCCTGATACATTGCTCTTCTCATGCCATCATCAGGAACAGTAACTGTATCGCTTCTTAAATCAATTATTTTCATTATGTTTTTCCTGCTGTTTAAAAGTTGCTTTCAAATTACTGGTTTCTGATTGCAGTATCTTGTCTAGTCTGAAAAGTAGTTTTCAATATTTAATTGTTTTCTGCCTGCATTCATAAAATCTCTAAAAATTACAAACTTCATGTACAACTACCTGAATCGTTTTTATGGTAGTGTTATCATTTAACCATTAACCATTAACCATTAACCATTCATAATTACATCAGAACGCGGTTAATGCCGCACGGATGAAACTTGTCACCGGAGCCTGCTCGCGCGCGTCTTCGATTGTTTCCCGTACTTCGGCAATAAGCTCATCCGCCTGATTAATTGTGTCATCATTGGAAAGAAGTTTGCCGATTGAACCCTCGCCTCTGTTGATTTTATCCGTGACATCCTTGATATTTTTTGTAATATCATTCATGTTATTAACAGATTCCTTAAAATTACCTGTAATCTCATTAATATTGTCAAGCGAGTCTGAAAGAGCATTTTCATTTTTAGCAAGAAGATCTTCGATTGCAGCGAGAAGATCTCCTGATTTTGTTCCCGTCAATCGCCTGCTCATATCGACAACAGCATAAGTCCGGTTTTCATCGAACGCTACACCTGGTTTGATATCAAGATACTTGTCGCCCAACGCGCCTTCTGCGCGGATTTTTACCGTGTAGTTTTCATATAAAGTTGTTTTATTAAAAATTTTTGCTTTGATAAGAACAGCATTGCCGTCCAGAATGACATCTTCAATCTGACCCGATGATACACCCAGAATTGTAACAGCGTCGCCTTTTTTCATTCCATTTGCTTCAGGAAAACTAATTTCAATGTGCGTATATTCTTTCTCGTCGTAGATTTCATTTTTCATTAAAATGGTAAAATAACCCAGAATAAGCATTCCAATAATGAAAAGTATCCCGACCGCAATTTCAATTTTTATTTTAGACATTCATCACTCCTGTTATCTCGCTTCAATCGGTCCGTCCAGATTCCCCTGAACAAACTGCTGCACAATTTCATTTTTACTGTTTTTTATTTCATCCGGAGTACCGCATTGCACAATATGACCTTTGTAAAGCATGGCGATTTTGTTGGAAATGCTATACGCGCTTTTCATGTCATGCGTGACAACCAAAGATGTGACCTTAAACCTTTCCTGTGTTGATAAAATCAAATCATCAATCATGCTTGTCATTACAGGGTCGAGACCGGATGTCGGTTCGTCATATAGAATAATTTCAGGATTTGTAACAAGCGCTCTTGCCAGAGCAACTCTTTTTTTCATTCCTCCGCTTATACCAGCCGGCATTTTAAAACGAGCATCGTCAAGCTGAAGAATATTCAGCAGATAGTCCGCTCTTTCATAGGCGTCTTTCTTTCTGCCGATTCTATTTTCCACAAGAGGCAACGCAACATTATCTCGTACGTTCATCCAGTTTAAAAGCGCGCCTGATTGAAAAAGAATGCCCATTCGAAATCTTAACTCGGCAAGCTGACTTGAACTTGCTTTGCCGACATCAACATCGTCAATTAGTACTTGACCTGAATCAGCTTTGAAAAGACCCGCAATGTGCCTCAAAGCGACAGTTTTTCCAGTGCCGGACTGACCGATAATTGAAAAAGTTTCGCCTTTTTTTATTTCAAAAGAAACATTCTTTAAAACATGTTTCTCTCCGAAAGATTTACTTACATTATCAAACTTTATCATAATCCCTACGAATAAAACATCGATGTAATATAGAAGCCAAGAATCAAAATTAAAAGGAACGAAACAATAACTGATGAACGCGTAGCGCGGCCTACTCCCAATGCGCCGCCTTCGGCATTGAGTCCCTTGGTACAGCACGCGGCAGTAACGACAATTCCAAATGTAAAAGATTTCAGCAGGCCGACATAAGTTGCTTTAAAATGAAGACCTTTAACAGCATATTTAAAAAACATGCTGTATGGTACTCCGAGTTTTGAATCGGAAATTACAGCGGCGCCGATGCATCCGAAAAAAGTAAAATACACGCAAATGATTGGGAAAACAATCATCATAGCGACAAGACGCGGCATTACGAGAAATTTAACAGGGCTGATTGACATCATTACAAGAGCGTCTATTTCCTCTGATTCGTGCATTGTCGAAATTTCTGCGGCAATTGCCGATCCAACTGATGAAATAAGAACAATTGCCGATACAAACGGCGACATCTCTCTTGTTAATGCGGACATTATAAGCTGACCTATCCGGTTTTCCATGCCGAATTCTTTCATCTCAAGTCCGAACTGAAAACCTAAAATCATCCCGGTGAAAACAGCAACGATTGTCGCGACAAGAAAACTTTTCACTCCCGCGTTGTACATCTGCTTCACGATTTCATGCCGCTTTTGCGGGATGTCCTTAAAATAATAAAATGATTTTAACAGAAGGATGATACCATAACCGATTTCCTTAAACTGGAATAAAATTACAGTTCCAATTTCATGGGAAAAATTAAAAAAATTATTTTTAACATATGATATAAATTTAGAATTCATAACTGTAAAATATATTCTCCGTTTTAAAATCAGAAAGATTGTTCTTCAAAATAATATCATTTTCAGGAACAAAATACATTGGGACATTATAATCCAAATCAGTTACAACTGCAACTTTATTAATTTTATTGGAAATCTTCAAAGGATACCAGAATATTTTATAGAACTCCCCTTTTTCATTGAAAGAATAACCGAAAGCTTCGGCAAGGAAAGTCAGCTTCGTCATTATCCCATTTTGAGATTTATACGTGTACACAAGAGGAACCTTTGAATAAAACAGATTATCATTCCAATATTGGAAATACGTGCGCATTAACAAACCGAACTTTTTATTTCCGTCAAACGATGAATATTCAAGAAGCGACCATAGCGGGTTATACATTCTTTCAAAATTTTCCGCGTCGCGAAAAGGCAGCAAGGATAGGACGCTGAAGCTGAAATCGCCTCTGTCGTTTTTTTCATAACCGAAAACAGGCCACAGTTTGTAAAAATTCCATTCATTCCCGTAATAGACATGCTCCTCGGTTGAAGTTCGCTGAAATTTCCAGAAAATGAATGCGATATATTTATAACTGGAATAACTGTTCTTATCTTTATTCTCTGTTTCAAAATAGAGAGGAGTTATAAA
>JBFZEW010000261.1:0-6617 GCA_041306665.1 Spirochaetota bacterium
GCAGCTCGAAAAAATATCAGAACGATTTAAATTGCCTTTGATTACAGGGAGCACTCCTACGACGGAGCGCGAAAAACTTTATAAAAAATTCAAAACCGGTGAGATAAAAACGCTAATTGTATCAAAGGTTGCTAACTTTTCAATCGATCTTCCCGACGCAAATGTTGCTATTCAGGTTTCGGGAACATTTGGTTCACGTCAGGAGGAAGCTCAACGCCTGGGAAGAATTCTACGACCCAAAGCTGAAAACAATAAAGCATACTTCTATACAGTAATTACTTCGCAGACTGCGGAGGAAAGATTCGCGCACAACAGACAGTTATTCCTCACTGAACAGGGTTATAACTACATGATACTCAACGAGGAAATGTTTAATGAGAATTACGGTTAAGAAAAAAATACTTTTACCGGTGCTAACAATGCTGTTTTTTTCATTTAACTGCGCCGGTCAAATCAAAGATAAGAGTATTATTGTATACAACACTTCCGAAGGATTGCTTTCCTTCGAAGGGAAAAAATCCAAATCCATAAACGCAAACATTCCTAAAAATTTAATCCCGGTGGATTTTATCTTAGATGATAACTCAAATTATTATTTATCAACATTGCAATCCGGAATTTTTCGCAGCGACGGAAGCGGCAGCTGGGAAAATATTGCCCCCATTGAATTCAAACGGCGAACGACTCTTGACGATGTTTCCGAATTTAGAAAAATTTCTTCATTCGATGTATTTGAAAACAAGATAATCGCGGCAACAAAACACAGTCTTTACCTGTCAGTTGATAAAGGGAAAACCTGGAGCAGCATTTCACTCTCCGGAATTGAACGCGGTGAATGGAGATATTTTACAGCTGTCACGCTGTTTAATGACAAACCTGTTGCAGGTACGGCGACTAATGGTATTTTTTTGAAGTCATCTAAATTCAAAAATATTTCAAAAGGACTCCCGGAAGAACCAACAAATAAAACCAGTATTTTTTATGAATCAATCTCAAAAATCGCGATTCATAAAAACAAACTCTACGCGGGATTTTATTTCGGCAAAGGAATTTTCATGTCACCGGATTCCGGTAAATCATGGATTGATTTAAAACTTCCTTTAAAGAACAAGGATTTATCTGCCGTTCACTCGATTAAATTCAGCGGAGAATTAATCTACGCTGGAACTAGCGAAGGAATATTTTATAAAAATCTTAAAGAGAAAGAATGGAAAAAACATTCAATTTCTGAAACTATTACCGGCATTTTCAATATCTCCGGAAATCTTATCGCGTTGATAACCGTTGATGACGTAAAGCTTACGGTAAAAAACGACATCTCAGGGAATAACTTTCTTATTGAAAAAACCAATGCCGCGGATAAAAAGGCAATCTATACGTCCGTCTGGACATTAAACAAAAAGAGCGGATTACTTCTTGAAACAATGAAAAAAACCGGGATCAACAGCATTGTCATTGATTTAAAAGATGACAATGGAAATTTTTTCATGGATACGGCTGACGCAACAGCAAATGAAATCAGAGCGGTTAACCGGAAGATAGACATGAAAAAATTCATCAAATTTTTTCATGATAATGGAATTTATGTAATCGCGCGTATGGTTGTGTTTAAGGACAAGCAGCTATATAACTCTTATAATAATAAATATGCGATATGGGATTCAAAGACAAAACAACCTTGGAAAGGTTCGGTTGTTCATGAATTCTGGTGCGATCCATATTCAAAATTCGTTCAGAATTACAATATTGCCCTCGCAAAAGAAGCGGAAAATGCCGGCTTCGATGAAATACAATTCGACTACATCCGCTTTCCAACAGATGGTTCAATATTCAGATGCGAGTTTCGCCACGCTATTGACAAAGATGCCTATAAATCGGAATCACTCGCCGATTTTTTACAGAAAGCTCAGTCTGAAATATCCATTCCTATTTCAACAGACATCTATGGATTTAACGCGTGGTATAATTTCGGAAATATTATGGGACAGGACATTGAGATATTTTCACTGTATGTTGATGCGATTTCACCAATGATGTATCCGTCTCATTACGGAAATAAATTTTACGCTGTATATCCGCAGACTGAGCGGCCTTATGAAATTGTATATCACAATAGCATTCGGGCGCGCTATCTTTCAAGCGGCAGAGTTCGTATTCGTCCGTACATACAGGCTTTTAATTTACTTTCACCAACTTGGGGACCGGGTTACATCAATAGTCAGCTCAAAGCAGTTGAAGAAAGTGAAACTGATGGTTTTATATTCTGGAATGCTGCCGGAGAATATAACATGCTCATTAAAGCTGCTGAAGCGAAATAACTAATACCTATTTTCATATTCTTTATTACTTATAAACCAACTCTGAATTTATAATAAGGGAACTTTTAAAACTAAATTTTTGATGCTCCCTTGTCTGCACAAATGCTGATAAAACCAGTATTTACGATTTTATAAAAAAATGTAAATACTGGTTTTGAGAAGTGACATAAGCCGGTTTTTTAACTACTTTTCTGTCATTTTACTGCTGAGAGAAACCAATAATTTGTTCTGTGCATTTAATCATGAATAACTATACTGGAAATAACGGGATTTTTAATTTTCTTGGCATAAACATGAATAACAATACATAAAATTTGCATTTTTTTAGTTTCTTGAAGTCAAAACATGAATAACAATACAGGAAATAATCAGTTTTAACGGAAATGCTCTTAATATTGTATAAAATAAAACCGATATTGAACATATGAGAATATCATCCGGATTAGCCGAAATAAATTTTAATTCAATCAGCCGGCAGGAAAAAATTTATGTCTGGCCGAAGTATAAAGAAGAACCAGTTGATCCTGTCAAGCGAATAACCAGGTATACTGAAAGCAACGGATATTATTCAAAGCCGCTGGATTCTGAAAAAGAAAAAATACTGAATAGTTACTTCAAAGACGACAATGCGACATATTCTGCCAATAAAAAAACTCAATCAAATTATTTCGGTACAGTCAGACCCGGAACTCTTTTTGACGCGCTTGTATAAACTTTACCTTATGGGCAATTGCGCCGACATGGAAACATCCAAACATTTGTTTTCAGAAATTCCATTATCACGAAAAAGTCAGATATTTTTTTACGTTAATATCAATACCTGACACTGTATAAAATTTCCGATTCATAAATATCTGACGGAGCAACAACCCTTTCATTCATATTGACAATACCGTTATATCTCTTTGCAATGAGATTCTTCATTTCCTTTCCTTCGAGTTTATAATCCCTGAAAGCTTTTACTTTGCACAACTCAATTCCAGCGCCATAATAATAAACTTTCCAGACAAGCTCGGAACAATACATCACATTATCCGTCCATTGAAACAAAATGTCATATTTTTTTCCTAAGTACATATCGACGATTTTAAACATTTCGAGCTGAACCTGAGAACTCAAAATTTTTTTTGAATTTTTAAGACGTTTTACAGAATAGTCTTTGTTGTTCCCATTTGCAATCCATGACGAAAGTGGAGTAAACTTCACTTCATTAGATGCTTCATAAACGAAAGGCTTATTATTCTGAATTATTATTATTCCGACATGGGTAAATTTAGAACCGCTTGCTTCAGCTATAGCCGCAGACTGCGATGACGTTGTCGACTGGAAAATAATGTCTCCCATTTCGGGAATGCTTTTCTCCGCTGAAGAACAATTTACAGATAACATAAGCAGTAATAGTAAAAATATTTTTTTCATGGCACCTCATATGTCATTTCTAATGATATCTGCTAATATATATAACAGTGAATTTATATCAATATATTTTTCTTTATAATGTTACATTTCGTTACATGTTGAAATAATTCTATTACATCTTTGTCAGATATTACACGCATAAAACATTTTAAAAAGGAGAACACATGAAAAAAACAATTAAAATCACATCCATTTTACTGATGACTTTAGCCGTCTTGGCACTTACTGGGTGTTATGGTTCCAACATGGGCGGACCTGGAAAAAACGGACGCGGTAATGACAAAGATTTCAGCCGATTGGCAGACAAACTGGATCTTACAAAAGCTCAGGAAAAAAGTCTTGATACAATAAAGGATGATGTCCGGGATAAAGCTGATGAAATGAGACAAGAGTCAAAAAAACTTCACAAAGAATCGGTTAGTCTTATTGACAAAGACAGTCTTACTGAACAGGAAGTATTGACTGTTTTCGGAAAATTTAAAGCAATTTTCGATAAAAATGAAAGCTTTTTTGCAAAAAAAATTGTTGAAGCTCACTCTATCTTGACAAAAGAACAAAGATCTCAAATAAAAGACCTGATCGATTAAAAATTTACCATGCCGTGAAAACGGCATGGTAAGGAGTTACAATGGATTCGAAAAAAGTACTAATTTTAGATGACGACGAAAAAATAAACACACTGCTATCTCAATATCTTACTAAATTTAATTATATCACCACATCAGCAGTGAAACCATCTGACGGTTTTAAAATAATTGAATCAACGCCTCCGGACATTATCATCCTTGACATCATGCTGCCGGAAATGGACGGTTTTGAAGTTTGCCGTAAAATACGCGAAAGATATTCAATTCCGATAATAATGCTTACCGCCAGAGGAGATGTTACTGACCGAATTGTAGGTCTTGAAATCGGAGCTGACGACTATTTACCGAAACCCTTTGAACCGCGCGAACTTCTTGCCCGTATGCAGACAATATTACGCAGAGTTGATAATGTTAACAACACAAAATCCCGTAAATTCGGAAACATTGAAATTGATTACAAATCGCACACAGTTTCAAAAAACGGAGCAGACATTCCTTTAACGACATTGGAGTTTTATTGCCTGAAACTTTTCACGGAAAATCCTGGAATGACAATTACCCGTGAATTACTTTACGAAAAATTAAAAGGTTACGAAGATGAATCATATGACAGATCTATAGATGTACTCATCAGCCGGCTCAGACAAAAACTTGATGATGATCCGAAAAATCCTCAATATATAAAAACAATCTGGGGCACTGGATATAAATTTATTGGATAGAAAAATGAATATTTTTAATAAAATCAAACATTCAATTCTTGCTAAAATACTAATTACAACGATAATCAGCGTAATTGCTATTAATCTCATTCTGCTATACTATTTAGGCTTTCATTTTCGGGCCAACCAGCAGTTTTTCGTTAAAAGCACTTTAAATTACATTACATATGTTCTTGAAGATATTGAAAACAACCCTACGCGTGAAAAGCTTGAACAGATTAGAAATAACTTCAGACTTGAAATTATTATAATACCAGAGTTTGAAAATTTTCCGCAAATGCAGAAACCTGATAAAATGATGATGGGGCAGCGTAGAATGTCCCGATTTTCGGACCGTGCCGAAATATTCATGCAGAATCAGAATGTTGTTGTATATAATAGACACAATAAAATGTTTTTAAATGTTAAACATAACGGAACCATTTACAAAATAACATATCTTGATCCTGCACCTTTTCTGGAACGTTTTATTTCATCATTTATGATTCTGATTTCGATTTCATTTGTTATGTTTTTAATATTTCTTTATATTAAATCTCTTCTTAAACCGCTTAAAGATCTGAACCACGGAATTGAAAAAATTATTTCAGGTAATCTCGATTATGAAGTTCCAATCCATAAAAAAGATGAACTGGGATTCTTAACAGCGTCTTTCAATAACATGAACAAGAAGATAAAAACAATGCTGACGTCAAAGGAACAGCTTCTCTTCGATGTCAGCCATGAACTCCGAACTCCGCTAACGAGAATTAAACTCGCGCTCGCTCTAATGAATTCCACGAGTTTTACCGAAAGTATTTCGGATGATGTTGACGAACTTGAAATTATGATTAATGAAATTTTAAATACAGCGCGCGGCGGTTATCTGGATGAAAATCTTGATCTTACAGATAATAATATTTCCGATATCGTTAAGACGGCTATCAAGCACATTAAGCTTAAAAAAAATCATTATATATTGAATGTTAAAGACGATTTTGATATAACTGCGGACAGAAAAAAAATGATCACTGTTATTAAAAATATAATTGAAAATTCAATAAAATATTCCAATTCTGAAAAATTTCCAATTGAAATTAACCTGGAAATTATTGATAATAATAAAATCTGCACAGTTTCAGATAAAGGAACAGGGATCCCTGAAAAAGATCTGGAATTTGTTTTTGAACCTTTTTATAGAGTTGATAAAGCACGTACTTTAAAAAAAGACGGATTCGGATTGGGCCTTCATTTGTGCAAAAAAATAATCGACCTTCACAATTTCCGTATTCAGATCGAGAGTATTGAACATGAGGGAACAACAGTTATAATTTATTTTTAGGAAACAGAATACAAATAACAGGTTCACGTAAAGGGCATATAGTGAACAGTAATCTGTAATCAGTGATCAGAAATCTGTAATCTGTTTGATGGCTATTATGATGAATTTCACGCAAAGTTTGCAAAAGAAGTTACGATGAAAGTGATTATGGATGCGCAAACAATCCACTGCTTTGAAAGCAGAAAATGTTTCTTATTGTACTGACAAGCCGAAGGTTTGTCAGTCGCTGCTAATTTTTCAATTTTCTTCT
>JBFZEW010000262.1:0-5334 GCA_041306665.1 Spirochaetota bacterium
TTTAGATTAATATATTTTCCGCCTGTTTCAGACGCAATTTTCTTTAAAAGCGAAGTATTTACCTGTGTTTTAACAGTTTCTCCTTTATAGTTCTTCTTGTAAATATCATTTCCGTCTGTTACAGGTATGAGCGAAGGAGCATCCATTCCAAGTGATGCGGTAAAAATTTTAACATCCTGCTCTTTCAGAACGCCCGTTATTGAATCAACCCTGTTTTCATGGTCTTCACCATCGGTTATTAAAAGTACAATCCTGTTTGTAAGTTTCTTTTTTTCAAATACCTGCGATGCTTTTGCGAGAGCTCCGCCAATGTCGGTTCCCTGCATCGCTATTGTACTGCTGTCTACTGAATCCAGAAACATGTGAAACGCTCCTATATCGGATGTGAACGGCGTCATTAAAAAGGATTCTCCGGCAAAAATCACAAGACCGACTCTATCGCCTTCGAGATTCGAGGAAAGCAGTTTAAGCGCGTTTTTGGCGCGGACAAGACGGGAAGGATCTACATCTTTTGAATCCATGCTGCGGCTCACATCAAGAAGTACAAGAAAATCTGAACCTTCTTTTGTAACAGGCCGCGTATGAACTCCCCATTGAGGTCTGAGCAGAATTATGGAAAATAAAATCACACAAACAATTAAGATGCTTTCCCGTAAGTAATTCATCCATGCTGATTTGAGTAGATAATCAGGTATTTTATTATTGAATATTTTTCTAACGCTGTATCTTCGCCACCATCCATAGAAAATAATCAGCGCTATTGCAGCGCAGGCTGCAGGGATTATATATACAATGTGATCTAATGCTCCGAATTTCATCATGGTACCTTCCTGAAAACTAGCGAACGCAGAAGTATTTCAATTAAAAACAATGCAGCCGCTGCCGCAATAAAAAGATAAAATCTGTCAAAAAATTCATAGTAAATTTTAACTTCATAATCAGTCTTTTCAAGCTTGTCGATTTCCTTGATGTTTTCAAGGAAAACAGCATTCGACTCGGCTCGATAGAATTTTCCTCCGCTGATTTCGGAAAGCTTTTCAAGACCGGCTGCGTTGAAATTATTTTCAATAAAAGTCTTTTGAGAGAAAAGTCCGTTCGAAGGATATGGAACAGGTCCTTCTTTGCCGATTCCGACAGAGTAAATTTTAATACCGTACTGCTTCGCGATTTTCGCTGCAGTGTCAGGAACCACAGAACCCGCATTATTTACTCCATCCGTCACCAGAAGTATTATTTTTGATTTTGACTCCCTGTCTTTCATTCTGCTAACGGCAAGCATGATTGAATCGCCGATTCCCGTACCATCATAATCAACCGAATCAAAATTAACTTCATCAATGATGTCTTTCAGCATGTCATATTCGATCGTTAGCGGGCATTGCAGAAACGGCCTGTACGCGAAAACCACCAGCCCGATGCGGTCGCTTGTTCTTGAATCGATGAAAGTCTTCAAAACCTGCTTCGCTGCAAAAAGTCTGTTTTCAGGCTGGAAATCCTCACCGCGCATTGAACCTGACACATCAAGAACAAGCATGATGTCAATACCAAGATTATTAACACTCGTGTAGTCCACGCCCTTCCCCGGACGCGACAACGCGATTATAAGAAACACGACTGATAAGACGCGCAATACAGGAAGATATTTATAAGTTGCTCCGCGCAAGGTGGCGCGTTTTTTTACGGTTCGAACAGAAGATATTTTTATTGAAATTTCTTTGTTATATATTTTTAAAAAAACATATGCGAACATAGCTGCTGCGGGAAGAATTAAAAGCAGCAGATACATTGGACTTTTAAATTCTAAACCTGACATTGCCTTTCTCCCAGATTATTTTTTCCGCGGCTTCTTTTGTATTTAATAAATTTTTATTCATAATTTCAGCAGAAGGATCAAATTCAGCGAATTTAGATAAATCCCAAAGCTGAGTCATATCATTAATTTTTGAAACGATAATTTTTCCGTTCATGCCTGCTTCAGCATTTGAATTTACTGCTGTAATCAATTCTTCCGAAGTCATTTCAACAGCATCAATGTTCATTGATGAAGAAATAAATTTTTTAAAAATGTGAGAAATTTCAATACAATATATTTCATTCATACCTGAAGATAAATAGTTTTTTGATTCAAGCTCCGCTATTTCACCTCTAAAAATTTCAATCGGCGGAATTTTAATTTCGGGCTGTGGTTTTCTTTTTAATCTGCGCACGATATGGATTATCAGCAATGTTATAAGTGCTGTAGCGACGACAACTCCGAGTATAAGCAGAATGAGACGCGTGTAATTTCCTTTTAAATCAAGAGGCGGTTCATCAGGCAAGACCTGATCATTTTGAACTGCTGATTTAATTTCCACCTGAGGTATTTTATAACCAATTACAACATTATCCTTACCGAAAAACAGAACTTCCGGCAGAGTGAAAATTCCCGTTCTATAATACAATAATTTAAATGTATATTTAATCTCAGGAGAATCAGGGCTTTCCTCTTTTATTATTTCAGTAATTTCAAAAATCGGGATTAAAGCCTGTTTGCTTTCGACGGCAGCCATTTCATCCATGTATTTCTTTTTTTCAGGAACTTCCACGCTTTTCACGTTATCATTTTTTTCGAATGCAACTGTATAGCTGATTTCCTGACCCGCGAGAGCGCTTTCAGGAGTTAATGATGTTTTTACGGAAAGCTCATCCTGCGCAAAAATAGTGGCAGCGGGCATCATGAGAAATATTGTCATGATTAAAAGTTTAATATATTTTACCATCGTGAAAGTCTCTTCCTGTTGCGTTTTTCGAAATATTTTAAAATTGAATTTTCTACAGGTTCATCTGTTGAAAGGTTCATTACATCAAAGCCATGTATTTCCTCATCAAGAGGTTTTCCGGGTGATGTTGAAAAAACGACATTTCCAGATTCTAGGTCATGAAATTGAGTAAGACCGAAAAAATGAAATTTCTTTTCAGTCGGATCCGTAATTCGAATCGGAATAACATCATGCTTTCTGCGCAGTCTCTTCATTTTAATGAGGTAATCATCATCGATAAAATCTGACAGCAGAAATATTACGCTTTTCTTTTTCAGAACAGTCATTGAGAAATCAATAACTTTTGAAATATCAGTTTTTTTCCCTTCAGGTTTAAAATTAATTATTTCGCGAATAACTTTCAGAATATATTTTCGTCCTTTCTGCGGAGTGAAAAACCATTCAACTCTGTCGGTAAAAAGCATTACCGAGACCCGGTCATTGTTATACTGCGCGAGATACAGGAGGAGAGTAACTACATCCATCAATACTTCATCTTTTCGTTTCATTGTACCGTACTGCATTGACGATGAAATGTCAACCATGAGAACAATGTTCAGTTCACGCTCTTCGATAAATTCTTTAATGTATAAATGATTCATTCTTGCAGAAACATTCCAGTCGACGTATTTAATTTCATCGCCGTACTGATACTCGCGAACAGTCTCAAACTGCAATCCATTTCCTTTAAAAGCAGAACGGTATTCACCCGCAAACTTAGTATTCAGTTTCTTGTGAAATGACAGTTTAATCTTTTTAACAAGCTGATCTGCAGAAGCGGTTTTCATCATGGAACCTCAACTGAATCAAAGACAAGTTTAACTACATTATCAGTGGAAATATCTTCCGCTTCAGCCTCATAGCTCAAAATTACTCTATGGCGCAAAATGTCCGGGCCAATCTCCTTGATATCTTCCGGCGTTACAAAACCGCGGCCTTTCATGAACGCAACAGCGCGCGATGCCTTCATGAGCGCAATTGATGCGCGAGGGCTCGCTCCAAATTCAATCAGCTGCGCGATATCTTTATTTTTAGGACTTCTCGTTTCAGCAACAATGTTTACGATATATTCATTAAGTTTATCATCAACATAAATCTGTGACATTATATTTTTAACTTCAGTAATTTGATTCAGACTCATTACATTATTAACATTATCCGGATTAATGCTGCCGAAATTTTTCAGAATATCGAGTTCCTCTTTTTTATCAGGATATGACACAAGTACTTTCATGAAAAAGCGGTCAAGCTGCGCTTCCGGCAGCGGGTATGTGCCTTCCTGCTCAATGGGATTCTCAGTCGCGAGAACCATGAATGGCGACTCAAGTTTATATGTATCTTCGCCAATAGTAACCTGTTTTTCCTCCATTGCCTGAAGCAGAGCGGACTGCACTTTTGCCGGGGCACGGTTAACCTCGTCAGCCAGAAGTATGTTACAGAATATAGGTCCCTTCTTGGTGAAAAATTCCATATCCTTTGGATTATATATTCTTGTGCCGATTAAGTCAGCAGGTAAAATATCCGGAGTAAACTGAATTCTGTTAAAACGTCCGCTTAACGTTTTCGCGAATGAACGGACAGTAAGCGTTTTCGCAAGGCCGGGAAGACCTTCAACAAGAATATGACCATCGCAGAAAAACGAAATTATTATCCTGTCAATAAGATGATTCTGACCGAAAATTACTTTTCCCATTTCCTTTTTCACAGTTTCAATTAAACTGTTTTTTTCTTTTACAAGCTGAGTCATTTTTTCAATTGCTGCATAATCCATTGTAAACCTCTTTATAAATAGAATCAGACAATAATGATATTAACAATTCCGGTATTTTTCCGGATGTAAAATCTGTAACAGTCTATAAATTTTTGTTACAGAGGCATAGAAAAAAATTATTTTTTAATAAATTTTTAAATTTTACGGGTACTCCTAAAACCCGTATTTCTATTTTTTTTAAAAAACCGATAATACAGATTTTTTCAGCACTTGCACCGACACGGAACATCAAAACATTAGTTTTTCAAAGCGCCTGTGTTTTCAAGATAGATCGATTTACAGCTTTAAAAAAATTTCAACTTTTTTCCCAAAAATCCAGTATATAGTGTGAAGGGGAATATTTTCCGCTTCAATATGAAATACGGAGAATCCCAATGGGTGATGAAAGAAACCGTCATGACAACGCGTATAAACGTATTTTTGAAAATTCGGAATTGGCAAGACAGCTGCTTGTTCATTTCAGCGGAGAGGAATTTGTTAAAAATTTGGATTACGACTCGCTGACGAAATTCGATAAATCCTTCGTGACTGCGGAATTTATCGACAATAAATCTGACATCATATTCAAGGCAAAATTCCAGGATAATGACATATTTACATACATTCTTATAGAATTTCATTCAAGCATCAACAGATTCATGCCGCAGAGAATGCTGCGCTACTATGGCGCGAAGAACTTCTTGAAGAGGGTGAAAAACGCGGAATCGTGAAGGGATGAAAGTAGAAAGTTAAAAGCGGATGACAAGCCTGCGGCTTGACAATGCT
>JBFZEW010000263.1:0-2544 GCA_041306665.1 Spirochaetota bacterium
ACAATTTCTAAAAAAGTAGATTTAAAATTAGATAACATCGGGAAAGATCTGAAGAATATTCAGACATCTCTCACTGACAATCAGATGCTGAAAAGCGCACTAACTGATTTAAGTGAAGAAAGTAAAAATCTTAATCCTGATTATAAATCTGTTTTTGAATCATATGACAAAAACGTAACAAACAAGCTTTTTGATTTCATGGGAACTGAAAATGTTTCAAAAACGCTGATCAGCTCAAAAAATGCTGAAATCGACGAAAAGATAAATACTGATATTTCAAGTTTAAAAAGACTTCAGATTGAAACAGAAAACATCTTCGCCTCTGATCTTGGCCAGCCTGATAAAGCTGAAAACACGATTAAGACTGTTGAAACTTATTTCGTTTCCGGAAATGTAGGAACAATGAACAAACTTTCGACTTTAAATGCTGACATTGTAATGCGTCTGACAAAATAAAACTGAAAGCTGCTGAATAGCAGCTTTTTTTTTAATGAAACTATGAAATTAAATAAACTAAAAATTACCGCCATTTTCCCAATTTTAATCTGCACAGTTCTTTCTGCGGGAATGAATAAAATATCTGTTACAGAAGGTGGAACAGTAGTTTTTCCTAAAAATAATGATATTCCAGGCTGGGGAAAAGTCCTGCAGTTTGATAATATTTACCGATGGGGTTTATCCAACTCAATTTACATTAATAAAGACAGTGAACCCGTGGTTGACGGTTATGCTGTCTATGTGCATAAAGACGGTTCGTATATCGAATTCACGGATATGAAACGCTTTGAACCTTATTATCTATTCATCGATTTTGTAACGTTTAAAGGCAAATCAAGCGGTATTAATTCACGGTTGAAGATTTATGCCGATGGTTATTTGCTCGACGAACTTGGCTGGAGTGAACTAACTCAAATGATGTATTACAGCAAAGAGATTCCCCGCGAGTACTATTTTGACGGAATTGTAAAAATTGAACTGAAAGAAATTGATTCAATAGGCGGTTTTTGGGGCATATGGGACATTGCATTGACAGACGGTAAGTTACCTCTTAAAAAAGAAAAAATAAAATATGATTTTAATCCGCTGATTCAGAAATACATCAGTGAAAAAACCGAAAGAATGAAAACACTCTCGCCTGAAAAAGCCAATGAAAATGAATTTAAAATTGTCCTTCCCGATACACCGGTTGAACCTTCAATAAAATAATATCGTGAAAAAGTCATAAATTAGACAAAAAACATTGCCTTTTCTCGAAAAATAAGTAATTTTTATAAAAATAAACAGATAAATATATTTGACAAATAGAATGGTATAATTTTTGGTGATGAAAGATAATTTTATCTGTTAAACTTTTATGATAAGTAGGTGTAATTATGAATAACGAATTTGAAAAAGAATTCGATGATGAAGTTTATGAAGATAGTTTTTATGATGATGAAGAAGAACTTGAAGACGACGAAGATGATGCGGTAGAGAAAGATGAAGTCGAAGAGGAAGCGCCGACAGTCAGAGTTGATTTAAGTTTTGCCTGCGATGATTGTGATTATCGCTGGGATGATGTAATTGTCAGAAGAAAAGATGATTATGATGATGATTCAGAAGGTGTAATCTGCCCAATGTGCGGGTCGATGAATGTCACTCAAATCTGACCAGAAAATAATCATAAAGGGAGCAAGGGAACATAATTTAAAAAATATTTCCATTGATATTCCGCGAAACCAATTTATTGTAATTACCGGACTTTCAGGGTCCGGTAAGTCTTCTTTGGCCTTTGATACAATTTATGCCGAAGGTCAAAGACGATACGTTGAATCTCTTTCAGCTTATGCGAGACAGTTTCTGGGTCTCATGGAGAAGCCAGATGTTGATTTTATCGACGGTCTATCACCTGCAATTTCAATTGAACAGAAAACTTCACATAGAAATCCGCGCTCAACTGTCGGGACTGTTACCGAGATCTATGATTACTTCAGATTATTATTCGCCAGAATAGGCGTACCGTATTGCCCTTCATGCGGTGACAAAATTGAATCAATGTCCGTCGATCAGATTGTCGAAAATCTCATGACCATGCCAATAAATACGAAATTTCAGATTCTTTCTCCCGTAATAAGGGGACAGAAAGGTGAACACGTTGAAATTTTCGGCAAAGCTGAAAAAAACGGGTTTATACGCTTCAGGGTAGACGGAGAAAATTTCACATTAGAAGATTTACCGAAACTTGAAAAAAGCAAAAAACATTCAATAGATATTGTAATTGATCGTATTGTAATGAAAGACGGAATCCGCTCGCGTTTGACCGATTCTGTCGAGACAGCTCTTGATATTTCCGAAGGACTAATGACTGTTTTAACAGGAAATGATGAAAAGCTTTACTCTTCCAAGCTAGCCTGCCGCAAATGCGGCCACGCGCTTCAGGAGCTCTCTCCGCGGATGTTTTAGTTTAATTGTCCTTTCGGCGCGTGTGAGGACTGCTGCGGTCTGGGCTTTCACATGTTGTTTAACCGCGACTTCATTGTCGCTGATGAAACAAAATCGATTAGC
>JBFZEW010000264.1:0-2561 GCA_041306665.1 Spirochaetota bacterium
ATTACGTTGATGAAGCGAAAATAGATGCTTTTGTTTTCAAGAAAAAATACAAGGATGTTGTCTTTGATAATAGTGAAGAATTTTCAAGACTGCTTGATGTCTCAACATGTCACACTTATCACAAGCTAAAAACATTTAACTATCATTCAATGGTTACCGCGACAATTCCGTTTCATTATTTCCCTGGATGCAGAGGAGACAGTTTTGATCAGAAACTCCGCTGCATGCCTGAGCCGCCTGCTTTGATGAAAATTATGCAGACAACATTGAAGGAGAAATTTTTAAATGCTGAAAAATTCGGTATTCTTCTGCATGTTTATGCTGATTCAATCACTCATCAGGGTTTCTCGGGAATTGTAAGTTCAGTAAATGATGTAAGTGAATATATACCAGGATCATGGCATGATAAAATTTTGAATGCACTGCGGAAAATTTTAAAAAAGAATTTCGAATTATTTTTTGATTACGCGGTGCCGGCTTATTGTCACATGCAGGTATTTTTCAGCCCAGATAATCCATCTGAAAAGTGGAGCTATAAATATGACGCGGCTGAACACTGTCTGGGAGAAAATGTAAAAATAACCGTAAAAAATACGGAAAGGTTTAAATGCGCTTTTACTGGAATGTCGCAGCTCATAGACGAAATAAAAGACAAATCCGTATTTAAAGACAACACAGTTAAACCGGCTGACGCAGAAATTTTTGAGTTATTAAAACGGAACATTCGAAGCAATAAAAAGAGAATTGAGCAATGGAGCAGTTACATCAATACAACATATAATATAAAAAAGGATGATTTTCGCTTTGATAAAAATAAATATCTCCAAAACGCATTTGAAAATTTCAATGAAAAGAAATTCGAGGACCGTGTCGTGCGCGATGCTGTTCCGGTAAAACAATATGATGAATCCGAATGGTATTCATTTATATGCTCGGTAAAATGGTATAAGAATGAATTTTTTAAAGTGATGGAAAGGCAGGGGATAAAACTTCAGCATTGATTAAATATAATCTTAATTTTCAATAAAACCGGCGGAGGCGTTTATGAAAGTTTTATTTATCGGGGGAACGGGAAACATCAGTACTTCCGTCAGCAGACTGGCGGTTGAACAAGGGATTGATCTTTACCTTCTGACGCGAGGTTCGCGAAAAGTGAGTATTGCGGGAGCTAAAGTTCTTGCAGCGGATATTTTTAATCACGATGAAGTCCGTCATCTTGTTAAAACGCATGACTGGGATGTTGTCGTTAACTGGATCGCTTTTACTGAAGAAGACGTCACCCGAGATATTACTCTTTTTCGCGGTAGAACTAAGCAATATATTTTTATCAGCAGCGCGTCGGCTTATCAAAAACCTGTATCATATCCAATAATTACAGAGTCAACTCCTTTAGCTAATCCATACTGGGAATATTCACGCAATAAAATCGCATGTGAGAACAGACTTATGCGTGCGTACCGTGATGAGGGTTTTCCTGTCACTATTGTACGCCCGTCCCATACGTATGATACGGTAATACCAGCGGCCATCGGCGGATGGACTGAATATACGATGATAGACCGCATGAAAAAGAAAAAACCCATAATTGTTCATGGCGATGGAACTTCACTGTGGGTGCTGACGCATGCTGAGGATTTCGCGAAGGGATTTAATGGATTGCTTGGCAACCGTCAGGCTGTCGGGCACGCGTTCCATATCACATCCGATGAGATACTGACATGGAATCAGATTTATGACATAATTGCCGACGCGGCAGGTACAGCCGCAGAAAAGATTTTTATTCCCTCCGAGACAATCGGGCGTTTTAATGAAGATTATATCGGCGGATTGCTTGGAGACAAAGCAAACAGTGTAATTTTTGACAATGCGAAAATAAAAACATTTGTGCCGGGTTATACTGCAACAATTCCATTCTATAAAGGAATTCACAGAACTCTGGGTTGGTTTGAGGAAAATGAATCGCGAAAGATAATAAATCCGGAGACAAATAAATTCATGGACATGCTTGTGGAAAAATTCGGTTAAATAGAAAAGATTGTTTTAATATGATGGCTCTTCTTATTTCCATAGGTCATAGTTTTTAATCGAACTAATGTCCTTTCTTGTAGAATTTAATTCATCTATTGTGAGTTTAATAAACTGATGTCTTTGTTCAAACTTATAATCCGATCCTGCTTGAGCATTTTCCATTGTTATCTGAAATATATATGGAAAAATTGCAATTTCATTTTCTTTTAAATTAAAAGTAATATCTATGTTGTATTTTCTCGTGCGAACATTTTCTCTATGATAGCTCACCAGTTCATTTGTCTGAACTTCCCCGGGTTTTAATCCTGTAATGTAGTAATATCCTTCTCTTGGAGATAGACGAATATCTTTTTTCTCATTTTTAAAATTCAGAGTATAATATCGGAATGGATTTCCGCCGTGCGAATATTGTAGTATTAAAACAGGAATAATAAGTAGCGTGTCATATTTATCTGCCGGCGCTGGAAATTTTGACGGACGGTTTTGATTGCTGATGCAGAATGATAGCACTGAAATTACAAAGCATAGAATTA
>JBFZEW010000265.1:0-12398 GCA_041306665.1 Spirochaetota bacterium
AATTAATGAAGATAATGAAAATATCGCAAACACTCTCGCGTTGATTTCAAATGTTATTGAAAGTCTGACATTCAGTAAAATTGATTTAAACAGTACTGAAAGTGAAATTGTAAACTTGACCACTCTTGTTGATGAAATTAAAAACGATACTGATGATATTTTTTCTCTCGCGCTGAATGCATCAATTGTATCAAGTAAATATTCAAATACGTCGGGCGTGTTTGATATTCTATCAAACAAGCTAAATGAAATGTCCACATTCATTAACCAGAATCTGGAAAATATAGTGAATGTAGTAATACCGATAACTAACGGGATTTCAAGACTGATAGATGAAAATGAAACAATTATCGCGGATATTTCAAAAGCTAATTCGATTTTTAAATCTTTGCCTGAAAATCTGCGGCATCAGAAAATAATCATCAGCGGATTAACAGAAAAAGGATTGAATTCAGGGCCTAAATTACGGGAAATGATTGGCATGCTGAATGATTTAAAGCTTCAGCTTGATCAAATGGATAAAGATGCGGGCGAAGCGATTAATGGATCTTCGTCTGTGAGAAGTTTTGCCGATAATCTTGCCCATGAAGTCAAAAAAAATCTTGTTCTGAAAGAAAATACAGAGAATGAAATAATTCCACAAAGTATGATTGATATAATTAAAAGTATTAAAACAAAGTCGGCAACAATAAGCAGCACCGCCGCGAACGTAAATATTAAGTCGAAAAATCAGCTTTCATTCACGGAAGACTGCCTTCGAATTACGAATAATGTTTATGATTTTTCACATCAGCTGAAAAATTCAGCATCAGATTTCAATAATGAATCTGCAATGAATGATTCGGCGGTCGCTGGTATTAACAGGTCCATAGGTGAATTGATAGATCAGTTAAAATCCACAGAATCAAAGATTCTTCATTCAGAAGAGACTATTCTTGCTTTTAATGAGGATTATAAAAAAATTGACAGCATTATTGAATTTTTGAAAAATATTTTAAAGTCAATGCATCTGATCGGGATGTATTCAAGGATCGAATCAGCACGTGATATTGATCAATATGAAGGTTTCATGAATATTTCCGGAAACATCGAAAAACTGCAGAATGATATTCAAAGCAATATCCCTAAAATTGAAAGCAATATTTCTGAAACTCATGAAATTATAAATAAAGTCAATAAATCATTTAAAAAAATACATGCTGATTTTTCTCAAATAATAATTACTTCAATTCATATTATAGATCAGTTAAACATCATGATTGAAAAAAGTAAAAATAATCAGAGTATAATTTCAACAGTTGTCGTGAAATGCGAATCTTCCAGTTTAAATGCGGATAATCTGCGAAAGTATTTATGTAAATTGACGGAAGTGGTTAAAGTTCCAATTGAAGGCAGTGAATCAAACATGAAGCGCGGAAAGCATGTAGAAAGCTGCTGCGCGGAATTATTGAGTCATAGGAAGATATAATTGATTGTGTATTTTTATTTAAATGACAATAAATGTCTTTAAAAATTTTACGTATTTTAGTAATTTTAAATGTTAATATCTATGTAAATAGATTGACATTATTAAATTTTTTTAATAAGATTTGCATAATCAGCAAATAACAAACATGGAGATTAACATGCAAATTGAAATGAAAGAAACAGAGAAGATAATATCTGTAAAATTTTCAGGTGAATTTGACATGCTGGGCATTAAGGAATTAAAAGAATCTTTGTTTAATATTAGTGATGAAAAAAATAAAGACATGGAAATTGATTTAGCTTCCGCATCATATCTAGATTCATCTGCGATAGGAATGCTTTTAACTTTAAACAAAAGACAAAAATCCAAAGGTCATGAAATTAAGCTGATTAATGTTCCTGAAAATATTCTAAAAATTCTTGAATTAAGTTCTCTTAACCAGATTCTTTGATTAGCAGACATCGCAAAATAAAATGATCACAATAATTTAGATTTCATCAAATTTTGAGTTAACACGGAATGTATTTAAATTTTCTGGAATAAGAAAAATACTTTCTTTTTATAATATTTTGTGTATAATATCTCCAATACTAAAAGGAGTGATTGATGGAAAACATTAAATTAACTGCAAGGCAGAAACTTGAAATTAATAGCGCTTTTGCATATTTTTTTCTAATGACAGTTCTTGAAATTATCGCAATAATTTTTGTTTTGCTCTCGAAAACGGATATAAAACTTCCAGCAACAATTTTTACAATTATTTCGATTCTTTCTTTTATTGTATATCTCCAGAAAAGAAAATTGAAGTCAGCAAAAATACTGCCTTGGGTAATAGCTTTTCTGGCTGTTGGTCTTGTGATTGGTACAAAATTTAAATATGCTTTGGAACAGAATGGTCTTCCTGACGCAAGTTGGGATTGGACTTTCGCGTCACAATCATATAATACTTCATCCATGTTAATTTGTTTCGTTATTCTTTTATATCTTCATTATGATAAAAAACTAATGATTTTCTATGTATTGTTAGCTAATTGCGGCTGGATTTTTTTTATATATTCCGCCTATAAAAATGGAGCGCATTTCTTTCTTGTTCCGATAGTTGATGGCCAGCTTCGTAATGGTTTAGTTATTACCCGTGAGATTTATTTCATAATATTGAGTTTCGTAATATCATATATCTGTTACAGGAACATCCCTACGATTGAAGCGTATGACAAACAAACAAAAGAGCAGAATGATCTAATTGAAAAACAGGCTAAGCTTCAGCGTGAAATTGCCGAAGAAGTCCAATTAAAAATGAATGAACTTTTTATTCATGTAAAAGAGCAAGACAGGCTTGCGGATGCTTTCAACTCCAAAATGCAAAATCAGGCCGCGAGCTTTGAAGAGATGTCCGCGACGCTTGAAGAGTTGCTTGGTTCAGCGACAATGATTCATGACACTACAGTTGAGCAGGTTACGGCAAGTGAAAAAATGGGTGAAATTGTTAGTGATTTTGTGACAATCCAGAAAGGCACAAAAATTAATCTGGACGCGACATTTAATTCCATTTCGGCAGTTTCGGAAAAAACTCAATACGCGACATTGAAATTAGGCGAAGTTGAAACAACTATTGTCAGTATCAGCGAATTCGGGGTAAAAATCAAAGACACAGTTAAAATGGTAACAGACATTGCAGATCAGATTAATCTGTTGTCGCTGAACGCGAGCATTGAAGCTGCGCGCGCAGGCGATTCCGGAAAAGGTTTTGCTGTTGTCGCACAGGAAGTAGGGAAGCTCGCGTTTCAGACTTCGGAGATTATCAAGGAAATTGACAGTGTAATTACAGACAGCGTGCGTCAGACCGAAAGCGGAGTTGTCGTAATTAAAGATACGGCGTCGTTAATTAAAGATATGATTGAAAAAATTGAATCAGGAGCTGATACGATTAAAAAACTTCAGGACAGCTTCAAAATTGAAGAGAAATATATGGCTTCAATTGTGGAACAGACAACGAAAAATCATCATATCGCGCAGGACATAGGTTTTGGTTCAACAGAACAAAAAACAGCGATAGAAGGAACAACGCAGGCTGTAGATGATCTTAATGAAATGCTTTCGGTGATGGTTGTTGAAATAAATGATATTTCCAAGTCATCAAAAATTATTTATCAGAATGCGGTGGATATTTTAGCAAAATCCAATGAGGCTGTGAAATAAGGGAATTTTTGCAATTAGTGTTTTAATGTTCTCATTTCGGCGCAAGTCTGATAAAACATGTATTTGCGATTTTTAAAAAAATACTATTCGCAATGATGCCAATATTTAGCGGAAGAATATCTTTGAATTCAATATGGAGTAAAAGGCTATATCTTTCGCGTACTTTCCCGCACTATTAATTCTCCGGAAAGCATTGTTTCGTAGTTGTCAGTATTTTTCCCCTGAATTTTATCCAGCAGAATTTTCGCGGTCATTTCACCTGCCTGATGCTGATGCTGGCGTATGGTTGTAATTGACGGAATGAAGTATCCCGCGGAGGCAATGTCGTCGTATCCCGCGACCGAAATATCCTGTGGCACAGAGATTTTATTTTTATGCAGTGCATTAATGACGCCTATTGCCATTAGATCATTCGCCGCAAATACTGCTGTCGGTTTATCCTTCAACGCGGCTATTTCCATTCCTGCTTTGAATCCTGTTTCATATTTATAATCACCCGGCAGACAGTATTCTTCCCTGATTTCCAGGCTATTCTGATTCAGCATGTTCCTATAGGCAAGAAATCTGTCTTTTGACGCGAAATCATCAGCGGGACCGGAAACAAAAGCGATTTTCTTGTGACCTAGAGAAATCAGATGTCGGACAATATCTTCAGCGCCGCCGTAATTGTTGTGAAGAAAAGACGTCACTGTTTCGGAAGGGTATTTAATGTCCATGACAATGATTGGAATGTTTTGCGAGATACGGTCAATTGTTTTAATATGCTCTTCCTTGATTGATGTGGCAAGAAGAATTATTCCATTAACCTGTTTTTCGTAAAGCAGGTGAAAATTATCAATTTCTTCAGTAAGGTTGTTTCTCGAATTAGCCAGCATTACGCTGAAACCATTCTGTTTGAAAACTTCGGTGATGGCGTCGACGCGTTCGGAATAATAATTATGCATTGCCGGAAGAATAATGCCGATTGTTTTTGTTTTTTTTGTAATAAGTTCGCGCGCGAGCAGGTTTGGCCTGTAGCCTGTTTCTCGGATTATTCTTTCAATACGATCCTTAACTTCAGGAACAACGCCTGGTCTATTATTCATTACTCGGGATACAGTTGTAATTGAAACGCCTGCAAGTTTAGCCACGTCTTTAATATTCATCGGTTTTTCCATATTTTTTTTAACATAACTTAAGATTGTATTATAATCAATAATTTTTTTTATCATTTTCGCATTTCTTTGCTAAAGATAATTTTTTTTAATATCCCATGAATCTGAAATATTCTTTAAAATCAATTCGATATTAAATTTTCATTTATTATATCTTATTATATAATACTATTTTGTTTTTGATTATAGAGTATTATACCATAAACCTGTAAAAATAGCAAAAACTGGAAATTTAATATTATTCATTATTAATTGTATTTTCCTTCTGAACTTCTTTTACATGACTTCCATCATAATAGCCATCAAATTGATTACTGATTCCTGATTCCTGATTACTGATTACTGATTACTGTTCACTGTTCACTGTTCACTGTTCACTGATTAAAAATATTTGCAAATCTGAAAAAGTTATTGTGTAAATTACATGAAGTTACATATTATCGGTTTGTGCGAGGTTTAATTGTGAATGAAATGATTTATATGATATCGCAGAATAAAATTATTTTTTTATCATGCGCCATGAGCATCATAGCGGCATTTTTTATTTTTTATAAAATCGGCATCAGGATCGGTCATTTGCAGAAAGATATTGAGTGGAAGAAAATTGTTCCCTCAATACGGGAAGATGCTGCAAAGAGATCGCGGGCGGTTCTTGCTGGTCAGTTCAGCGAACAGTTAGCACCGTATCTTCCGGATTTTAAATATAGCCCGAAAGACTGCCGTTTTTTAGGGCAGCCGGTCGATTTAATCGTGTTTAAAGGCATGGATGAAAAGAAAATTAATGAAGTTATTTTTATTGAAATAAAAAGCGGTTCTTCGCAGCTTTCAACGCAGGAAAAAAATTTACGCGAAGCAATCATTTCTGGAAATGTCAGATTCGAAGAATATAGAATTCCGGATAATTTGATATCAAAATAAATTAGTTCTTGTCGTATGTTTTAGTCGAATAAAATGGACAAAGCAATGTTAAAATGATATAATGGGTATATCTTAAATTCATTTAAAAGAAGGTCTGAGAGGTAGTGATGAAAAAAATGGTTTTGCCTATATTATTACTGTTTTCTGCGATAAGCGTTCACTCTCAGCAATTCGAAAAATTAATATGGGCAACTCCTGAATGGCAGAACTATACCGAAAAAAACGGAAATGGAATTTATAATGAAATTATCAATTCAATATATTCAAAGAGAGGAATTAAAATTGTAGTCGAATATGTTCCATGGAAGCGTGCGTTATATATGGTCGAAAATAAGACGGCAGATATGACAGGTACTGACGAGAATCTTGGAAATTTCATGTACAGCAGTCTTCCGGTAATTGCTTCGCGTGAAAAAGCATTTTATGATTCTTCACGCATTAAGGGAATTTTCAGTTCAAAAAATCTTCCAGGATTGAAGGGAATATGGATGCGCGGATACCTTGAAAATTCTTCACTAAAAGGGCTTGAAGGTTATGAAACTGACAGCAGAGAATCAGCAATAAAGATGTTAATAGCAGAAAGAGTTGATTATTATTTGGACAATGAATTTCAAATGAATCAGGCTTTAAATTTAATTAGTTATGATAAAAATAGATACAAAACGTCACTTGTTGCTGAGCTAAATCTTTATTTTATTTTTTCAAATAGTGAAAGGGGACAATATTTCAAGAAAATATTTGATTATGAATATGCAGTTTTAAAAAATAAAGGATTGTTAAAGAAAATTTACATAAAATATAACATGATGGACAGTTACCCTTTTTAAGATGGAGTATTCATGAAAGTATCTTTTTACAATTCCGCGGAACAAAATAATAATCTAAAATATGCGGTTATCGCGGCAAAATATAAAAATCTATGGATATTTGTCAGAAGAAAAAACAGCATAACATGGGAAATTCCCGGCGGACACATTGAAAAATTCGAGAGTGCCGATTCTGCTGCCGAGAGAGAACTAATTGAAGAGACAGGGGCTGTTAAGTTCACGCTGAGGCCGATATGTATTTATTCTGTTGAGAATGATAATCATGAAATTAGTTTTGGAAAATTATATTATGCAGATGTGACTGAAATTAGATTTACTGCGGAATATGAGATTGAAGAAATTATTTTTAAACCAGAGTTTCCGGATAATCTATCATATCCTGATATACAGCCCTTGCTCATGCAAAAAGTAATTAAAGAAATGGAAAATTCCAAAAATTTTTACAAGGTTACATGTTGAAATTTGTGCATTCTTCGGCATTGTTACTCAGCACGCAGTGTTCCATTCCAGGGCGGTTTAATTGTATACTTTGCGAACCTGGCGGGCTTTGCGTGAAACAGTGTGCATTCATTTGTGAAAAATTAGTTTCATAAAAGTGTTTATAAAATCTGTGATAAGTATTGAAAAATATGTAAACGCCAGTAATTGGATGTTAACAAAAGGATTATTTTTATGAAATATTTTTATATTACAGCCGGTTTAATTTCACTTGGCTTTGGATTCGCCGGAGTCGTGATTCCGGGATTGCCCGCAACTCCTTTTATTCTTCTTTCAGCAGGACTTTTCGTACGCAGTTCTGAAAGTTTATATAATCGTCTGCTGTCAAATAGAATTTTCGGCAGGTATATAAATGATTTCAGACGGAAAAAAGGAATGTCTTTAAAGCAGAAAATTTATTCTATTACAATGATGTGGAGCATGATTTTTTTATCGGCATATTCCATTGATAATTCATTTTTCAGAATAAGTATATTTTTCGCGGGAATAATCGGTTCTATTGTAATGGGATTTATCGTTAAAACTGTTTGTTTTAAAAATTAAATCACTTGACAGTAATGAGCATATGCTCATAATAAATTATAAGGTAAATAATGCCAAGACCAAAATGTTGCAGAAAAACCGGACAGGGACCGGATAATAATTTATTTATACCGGAGAATTGTACGCATGAAAGATCAGATGCTGTATGTCTATCAATTGATGAATATGAAGCGATAAAGCTTGCTGATTTCGAAAAACTGTATCATGAGCAGGCCGCGGAAAGTATGGAAGTTTCGCGTCAGACTTTCGGCAGAATTATTGAATCTGCAAGAAGTAAAATAGCTGACGCACTAATAAATGGGAAAATAATAGAAATTGAGATTACAAATAATTTGTTGTGTTCGCCAGAAAATTATAAATGTCATAAATGCAGGCGCTTAAAAGAATAATTGCAAAACGTTAAATAATTTGATTTTGAAAAGGAGATAAATAATGAAAATAGCATTACCTACTTTTAATAATGAGATAGACGGACATTTCGGTCATTGTTCTCATTTTACAGTATTCAGCCTTAATGATAAAAAGGAGATTATTGAAGAAGAAAAAATACAATCACCCGAAGGATGTGGATGTAAATCGAATATTGCTTCTGTTTTATCATCGCAGGGCGTAAAAGTTATGTTAGCCGGAAATATGGGCGATGGAGCTGTAAATGTTCTTGCGGCGCAGGGTATACAAGTCATTCGTGGATGTTCCGGAAATGTACGAACAGTTGCCGAGAATTGGATTAAAGGAAACGTTTCTGATTCCGGTGAAGGATGTCATTCGCATGAACATGGATGCGAAAATCACTAATTATGGCGAAAAAGCCGGAAAAAATTAGAATTTTATGATTTTCTTTTTAACTTTTTTCTAAAAATCACGTTATAAGGTTAGAGGAAAAAAGTATGAATGAAAAAATAATACGCCACACTTCAGCAAATGTTGATGTTGATTTTTATGATAAGCTAATAGTCGCATCGGAAATATTCAACATTACAGAAGACGTTATTTTTAAAGATTTAATTCAAATCACAAAGCAATATAGTAATATTGGATATGTGCATGGTCTTCTTTCTGAATATCAGGATCACTCTCCGGATTCTTGGGAAACTCTTTATTATTCACTTAATGAAAATGAGATAGAGGAATATGGCAAAGCGAGGATGAAATATAAAATTTCTACCTCGAAACTTGCTTTTATTGGTTTTTGTCTTTTCTGGGAGTTGTTGATTTTTATGTACAAGGAACGATTGAAGAAGTCTATTAAAAAGGATTTTTTCTATAGTTATAAAAAATTTAAAGAGAAATATTTAAATCATATTGAATATTATATAATACGACTCAATATATTATTAAAATAACAAAAAAAAATAAAAACAGCTCGGAAACTATAATCGATTTTACAATATTACATTATCACTGTAATATAATTGCGTCCATTTTATGAAATCAAATTATTACTGTATCTATAAATAGTAACTTTTCCTTGAAAATCTATTGACATAAAACTAATGTTTCCCTAAATTCAATAGCAATTTACTATTTAGCGGCAGGTTTTGAATGGCAATTTCCCGTAAAATTTCCTCTTTCATGCAGTCTTCGTCGTTAATTCGCAAAATGTTTGAAGAAGGTGCAAGACTCAAATCAATTCATGGTGCTGCTAATGTTTGTGATTTTTCAATCGGCAATCCTGATGTTCCTCCTCCTGTTGAATTTCAGCAGATTCTTGAAGAAGAGGCTTGTAGAATAGACAAGAATATACATGGCTACATGCCCAATGCTGGATATCCCGATGTTCGGTCAAAAATCGCGGATTTTATTAATTCTGAACAACACTCTGCTCTTGAAAGCAGGCATGTCATAATGACAAGCGGTGCAGGCGGCGCGTTGAATGTTATTCTTAAATCTATTCTCAATCAGAATGATGAAGTTTTAGTCTCTGTTCCGTATTTTGTTGAATATAAATTCTATTGCGATAATCACGGCGGTATTTTAAAAACTGTTCCGTGCGGAAAAAACTTTGATCTTGATGTTGAAGCTTTTGAAAACTCAATTACTGAAAAATGCGCAGCGGTAATTATCAATTCTCCAAATAATCCTTCTGGTAAAATTTATTCCGCGGATAGTTTAAAAAAACTCGCTGCGATGCTGATTAAAAAGTCTGCTGAAACCGGCAGAACCATTTATTTGATCAGTGATGAACCTTATAGAAAAATTGTTTTTGATGATGTTGAAGTTCCTCCCATCTTCAGCATATATGACAATTCAATGATATGTACGTCTTATTCAAAAGATCTTTCTTTGCCAGGCGAAAGAATAGGATGGCTCGCTATTTCAAATACAGCGGACAATGTTGATGACATTATCAATGCTTCCGTGTTATGCAATAGAATTTTGGGATATGTTAATGCTCCTGCTTTAATGCAGCGTGTCGTCGCGCGGCTTCAAGGAGCAAAGGTTGATGTTTCTGTTTATAAACGCAAACGTGACGCGCTGTGCCGAATTTTGGATGAATGCGGTTACGAATATTTCAAGCCGGAAGGGACTTTTTATCTTTTTGTGAAATCACCGATTGAGGATGAATCTTCATTTGTCGACATGCTGAAGGATGAACTTGTTCTGACTGTCCCTGGAAGCGCTTTCGGTTATCCCGGTTATTTCAGAATTTCATACTGCACAGATGATTCATACATTGAAAAATCAGCGGTTGGTTTTAAGAAAGCGTTTGACTTGAGTAAAAAATAATTGTTTTAAATTTTTGGAGGTTTTATGTCAAAGTATGGTGATCTCAGTGTTATTCTCGCTATAATATTTAATCTCTTATCAGTGATTCTTTGCATTGGTTATGGTTTCTTAAATTGGAACAAAGAAGGTGATATTTCGCCGGAAGAAGCCGAAAAAGAGAAAATTTGGGATAAGGAAGAAGAGCATATAAATCATGAGCTTGATAATAGAGGAGGCATTCAGTGAATTATATTGTCCTAATAATTGTAATATTGATATATCTTTCCGTAATTGCGTACTATGGTTACAAAGGATATGTTTTAACTAAAAATTCATCTGACTACATGCTTGCAGGCAGAGATACTCATCCGTTTGTCATGGCAATGTCCTATGGCGCAACCTTCATTTCTACATCTGCAATTGTCGGGTTCGGCGGTGTTGCTTCTCTTTATGGAATGAGCTTAATGTGGCTGGTTTTTGCTAACATTTTTATCGGAATTTTTATCGCATTCGTTTTTTACGGCAAGCGTACAAGAAGGATGGGGTTGAATCTTGATGCTCATACATTTCCGGAACTGCTTGGACGACGTTTTGATTCTAAATTTATCCAGATATTTACTGGTACAATAATTTTCATTTTTATGCCCGTTTATGCGGCAGCTGTGCTAATCGGTGCGGCTCGCATAATTGAAAGTTTTTTGGGTGTTCCATATGAATTATCGGTAATGGTGTTCTCTGTGCTTGTCGGTGCTTATGTTATTATGGGTGGTCTCCGCAGCGTTATGTATACTGATGCGATTCAGGGAACTTTAATGTTTGCAGGAATGCTCGTTCTTTTAATTTTCACCTATGTTAAACTTGGAGGCGTGTTTGACGCTCATGCAAGTTTGACCTCCCTTTCGGATAAAATTCCGGAAGCTATCCAGAAAGGCGGCATATTAAGCTGGACTTCAACTCCCAAACTCGGATCACCCATCTGGTGGGTAATTTATTCATCTCTTGTAACGGGTGTTGGACTGGGAGTTCTTTCTCAGCCCCAGCTTGTAGTGCGATTCATGACAGTAAAAAGCAACAAAGAAATCAATCGTGCCGTCGCTATTGGAGCAATATTTATTTTCATAACTGTCGGTACAACATATCTTAACGGCCCTCTTTCTAATGTTGTTTTTTTTGAAAAATATGGTAAAATCGCTTTTGAAATGGCGGATAAAAACCTTGATAAAGTAATTCCAGTTTTTATCAATGAAGCAATGCCTTCTTGGTTTGTCTATTTATTTATGCTCGTTATTCTTTCAGCTGCAATGTCGACTTTAAGTTCGCAATACCATGTAATAGGCACATCGGTTAGCAGAGATATTCTCGAATATGGAATTTTTAAAAATCGCAAACTTAAAGAGAATACTGTTGTTCTTTTGACGAGAATCGGTATTCTTCTTTCGTTGATAATAACCGTAATGCTTGCACTTAAGCTCGGGGACGGAATTATCGCGCGCGCTACAGCGATATTTTTCGGTCTAATGGCTTCATGTTTTCTCGCGCCGTATACTTTGCTTTTATTCTGGAAAAGAATTACTCGCAAGGGAGCTATTGCAGGTATTGTCGGCGGACTTGCGGTTTCCGTCTTCTGCTTTGTTTTCCTTCATGGCAAGGAAGCAGAAATATTTGGTATTTGCAAAGCATTAACCGGCAGTGCAACCTTATTATCTGGTATGTGGCCTTTTGTAGATCCGATTGTATTCGCGCTTCCTGTTTCATTGATACTAACATATACTGTTAGTCTAATAACAACAGTTGAAAATTATGCAACTGTAGAAAATGCTTTTAAAGGTTTAAAATGATAATTTACTCAGGAGATATTTATTAATGGAAACTTACGCACTACTTGGCGATGAAGCGCTTGCTCTTGGAGCGGTGCATGCAGGTCTTTCCGCTGCATATGGATATCCTGGTACTCCTTCTACCGAAATAATGGAATATCTTCAAGTTATTGAAAAAAAAGACGGCAAACCAATAGCTCGATGGAGTTCTAATGAAAAAACGGCTTATGAGGAGGCGCTTGGAACATCATTTTATGGAAAACGCGTA
>JBFZEW010000266.1:0-9684 GCA_041306665.1 Spirochaetota bacterium
TATTAGATTAAGTAAATTGCTCCCGACAAGTCCCGTGGCGCCAATCAGTAAAACACTTTTTTCCATATTTCATCTCCATAACTTTACCCGAATAATATTTAATTTTTTCAAAAATTACTTACACCTATTAGAATCCAAAAACATATCACAGCCATTGAAATTATCAGAGTCAGTAATGTTACTATTATTCCGGACTTTAAAAATTCAAAAAATCCGATTTTAATTTTGCGCTTCTGTGCAGATTCAATTACAATTAAATTCGCCATCGCACCGATTATTGTTGCATTTCCTGCAAGAGTTGAAGCAGATGCGAGCGCAAGCCACATGATTCCACTGTCTGCGATTTTCATGAATGGAATCATAATCACAGTAAACGGCACATTACTGACAGCCTGCGATGCGAAAAGACTGAGAGCATGAAGAAAGGCTACACCTTTAAAGTCAGGCGTAAGAAGCGCGTTTTTTAAAAAAGTTTCCAATAATCCTGTTTTTTCAACTCCACGTACGACAATAAATAGAGCTGCGAAAAAAAGAAGCAGTACCCAATCAACCTCCTTGATAATCTTCGATGGTTTTATCCTTCCAAAAACAAGAACAAGGCTTCCACCTGTCAGCGCGATAACCGGAATTGACATATTTATTTTCCCGCCGATGAAAAACATTACTATTACAAAAATAAAAATCGGAACTGAAAACTTCATTGATTTATAATCATACTCAAAATCAGATCCCGCGAATATTATTTTTTTCCGTATTTTAAATTCAGCGGGATACATTAGTAATATTATGCCGAAAATCACAAACATTGAGAGAATTGAAACCGGTGCCAGCAGCATTAAAAATTTGCCATATGAAATTCCCGAATTTATTCCTATCAGCATGTTCTGAGGATTTCCTGTCATCGTCATTGCGCTTCCGGCGTTTGACGCGAGTATCTCCGCAATAAGATACGGCACAGGATTAAGGTTCGATGATGTGCATATTGCGATGAGAACAGGCGTAAACAGCAGAACAACCGCATCATTTACAAGAAACGCGCTTGATATACCGGTCACAAAAATTATAATGATCAAAAGCGCGCGCTGAGTATGCGCTACGCGTACTGTTTTCTCAGCGATAAGCGAAAAAAATCCGTCAATTTCCAGTGTTGCTATTATCAGCATCATACCGAGAAGCAGACAGATTGTATTAAAATCAATTGCCGCCATTGCTTCATTGAACGTAAGAACACCAAAAAGAATCATTGCGACAGAACCGAAAAATGCCGCGGACGGTCTATCAATATTTATTTTAGGAATGCGCGTAAAAATAATACCGGCATATGTTAATATGAATATGACTAATGCGATTTTCATTTATTCCCCTGTTACGTTATAATTCTTCCGGATAGTGTGTAGACTTCATTCTGAAATAAGTATAAGCTGAATAAATCACTGAAAGTATCAGCATTGGAATATCTTCTATCCATTCAAATGGAGCAATCCCGGGTATAAAATCGAATGGAGAAATTAAATATATTACCGCAAGGGCAAGAAGCATTAATGAATGATGAAACTTTTTTTTCGCTTTTTCAAGAGTATTTATTTTATCATGTTTCATGTCGCCACCGCGTCGATTATTTCTCAATTAAAAATGTAACTGGTCCATCGTTTACAATATGCACTTTCATGTCTGCTCCGAACATTCCGTTTTCAACTCTCAATCCGTGTGATTGAAGACAGCTGACGAAATAATCGTACATTTTTTCAGCTTCCGCGGGTCTCATGGCTGCATCAAAGCCAGGTCTTCTGCCGCGTGACGTATCACCGTAAAGAGTGAATTGAGATATTGATAGAACATCTCCTCCGATATCTTTCACTGAAAGCGACATTTTACCTTCTCTATCGGGAAAAATTCTCAAATTCACGCATTTCTCTGCAAGCATGGAAACATTTTCCTTCAGGTCGGCATGAGTTAACCCGGCGAAAAGTAAAATTCCTTTTCCTATTTTACCAATCACTTTACCGTCAACAGATACCGAGGACTCCTGAACACGCTGAAGAAGGACTCTCATTGTTCTTCACTGCAGCATTTTTTATATTTCTTTCCGCTTCCGCAAGGACAAAGTTCATTTCTTCCGACCTTGCGTCCGTAATCAGCGGCTTTTTCTTCATTATAATAATTCATGTAACTTTGCAGATTGAAATTTTTCGAAAGAGATGACTTTTCATCTTCCGTCAAATAAAATTTTTCAGGCGCTTTTTCACGGAAGAATTTTTTTCTGCTGTTGGCGCTGATCGCGTCTGTAAGTGTTTTAAAATGCATTAATGAAAAAATATAATTTTCTTCTTTCATGTCATATTTATGTTTTTTCCTGAAACCCTGATAAAACTGCACGGGCACAAGAATAGCATTTGGTTCACTGCTGCTTTCAGAGAGCAGTTTCATCAACGCGGCGGCATCATTTGATTTATCATCTAGAAATTTATAAAAAATATTTATGTTATCCTCTTCAATTCCTTTTAGCTGTCTGGGAGTGACAAAAGAAATATCGCCGTGAAAATGCATGAATATATCATAAAGAATAAGACCGCAAAGAATTAAATATGAAATTTCTATCTCATTAAATCTGGTTATTTCCGTACTGCAAAGATAACGGACAATTTCCGGCTGTTCAGTTCCGGCGGAATTTATGACATCCTGAATGTAATCAGGATCAATAATCCGGCTGTTCAAATACTCATTTATCTGCATCACTGTTAAAAATTCCATTATTCACTTTCCATCTGGCTGAATTTATTTTCCCTGACTTGAAAGTCTTTCCATGTATCATCAATCGGATCGAGAATAGTTGCTTTCTGAAATTCGCATTTATAATTCATTTTACAATGTTTCTCAATATAAAATCCAAGATAAAACAATTCGTATTTATTTTTCATCCATTCTATTATTTTCAAAATAAACAATTTTCCCGGACTCATATGCAAAAAATCAATATCATATACAGAATAAACCGCGGATAACGACGTAACGCCGATATCTGCCGTCATGAAACCGATAAGCCTGTCTTCAATATAAAATTCAAATTGTATTGAATTCCCGTAATTCTCAAACATCTGCGTTTTCAGCGAGTTTATCATCACGGAATCATCTTTACTTTCAGCGTTTTCAGGATGCTTATGTTTCTGATATTTCAAATACATTTCAATTTTTAATTCTGTAATTTCCGGTTCCGTGATTTTTATTATGACATTACGTCCTTTTTTCAATATACGCTTCTGCGATTTCGAAAAGACCGCGTGCGCCGGATTTAATCTGTAACTGATACAACCATTGCATGGAGCGCAATCAGTAACATAAAAAAGATCACCGCAGCGGCGGAAACCTTTTTCAAGAAGATAGTCAACGCTTTCAGGCGTCATGTACTCATTGCATTTAAACGCCCGAATATGCGATTCTCTGTCATGCCAGTAGGAACATTTACCGGAATAATAGGACGGAAGATTATCAACAAATCTTTTTCCCACAACTGCTGTCATTCAATTTCTCTTAACTCATATTCAATGATTCTTTCAATAAGTTTGTACGGCAAATTGCCTTCAACACGCTTTCCGTTTACGAAAAATGTCGGTGTCGCCTCAACCTTATTGTCTATCGCGGCATTAACCATGTTTTTTAAATCTTCCTCAGTGACATCTTTTACGGATTTTTGAAATTTTTCAAACGAGACTATTTCTTTCATTCCAAAAAGTTCATGAATGTAATTATAGTCTATCTCATCCCGCTGAAAAGCGTTTTCAAGGTCATCCTTATTTTTGTAATATGTGTCATATACTTCGCTGAAAGGAGCGTGAACGGAATACGCGGTAATTGTTTTCACTGCTTCGCACGAATTTTTATAAATTGTATTTTTCACATCGGGATTGCAGGCCGCATCAAGAGGATAAAAATAATATTTCATATAGATGTCCTCTTTGTATTTCTGTAATATTTTTCCCGCCGCAGCATGAAAAGAATAACAAGCCGAGCAAAACGGATCAGTCACGACAATTATTTCAAGTTTATTCCCGGCTTTTCCGAAAGTGAACTTTGTTTCGGGAAATGACAATTTTTCAGATTTTTGCGACTTGTAATCTTTAAAAAAATCATCCATGCTTTCCTGCTCGGACTGATTCTCTGTCACGCTGAACGAAGATGCCTCTTTCATGTAAAGTGAAAATGATACTATGAAAAGAAAAAGCATTGTCGTAAAAAATAAAAATGCTCCCGTAAGAAATTTCATGCTGTCGATTTTATCGGCTGATTTAAAAAAATCTATCGTACGATCAAACCATTTTCCCGTCGTATTTTTAATTTTCCGATACCAAAGAAATGCAACAATAAATAAAAAAATGTTTATGATGTAAGTCATCACGCAGTATTTACAAAAAATCTTCAGATAAATTAAAAGCCCTCCGAGATATAAATCCGTCAACAATCCTGCGATGCTAACCGGGAGCAATAAATAAACAAAACTGCTGCGAAATTCTTTACCGCTCTCCCAAAAAAGAAACATGCTGAAAAACATCCATATATAGAAGAAAAATCCAAAGGACGCGACTGGTACGCCGAAAATTTCAGAATAAGGCGAGGATGAGAGTTCAGAGCACGGTGATGAACCAGGTCCGCACTTTAATAATGATGAACTTACTTCCGGAAAATAATGATCTATGATTAGAAGTCCCGAAATGACCATTCCCGCGGAAACTAAAACCAGCAAGGCTGCGTAAATTTTTCTCATTTATCACTCCATTTTTATAATTCTAAGATTTATAGAATCTGCTATTTATTTCAATAAGATTTTTATTTTTTTTATGTCATATGAAATTTATTGATGATTTTTGCTTGATTCAATTTTTAATACAAATATTGTTGGTTAACTTTTCCGGATTATTTTATCTTTTTTATATTAATAACTTGACAAGATTATGTCTCATAGTTAATATTTTTACATCTTCAACACGGAGTATATTCCCATGAAAAATATCAAAGTTCCTACAGAAGTTTATTCACGAGTTGTTGGTTATTTCAGACCGGTTAACCAGTGGAACAATGGGAAAAAAGAGGAATTTTCACAAAGACGGGAATATAACACGGCAAATATTGCCGCTGCAATTGGATCATCAACGGAAAAAATTTACATTTAATTTTTAATGTTTTATTTTACACGTTTATTCTAATAATTTGATAAAAATTATCAACCCAATTTCATACTGCCTCTGATGAATACAAATTCGTGATGTTTTACAACAGAGGTTCCCTCATTAAAACAATAAATATCTCCATTTTATCAAAATGTCTATTGACACTCTAACTAAATTTTTATTTAATTGCCGGATATATTTCTTAGCAGGTTTATATCAATAATGAATTCAGCGAACATTAAAGAAGGCTTCAAAAGCGCAATACCAATAATGTCGGGCTATTTCCCCATCGCCGCGGCATATGGACTGCTTGCAGGATCGCAGGGAATTTCTTTCGCAGAAACAGTATCAATGTCGTTAATCGTTTTTGCGGGAGCCGCTCAATTTATCACGCTGCAAATGCTATTTGCCGGCGCGTTATTTAATTCAATAATCAGTGCCGTATTTTTAATGAATCTTAGGCATTTTCTAATGAGCGCCTCGCTCAAATCAAAGATGGGACATGTCAGTAAATTAAAATTTCCATTAATCGCGTTTTTCGTAACAGATGAAACTTTTGCTGTTTCTTCAGCAAAACAAAATAAAATTGAACCTGACTACATGCTTTCACTTCAAATTCCAAGTTATCTGTCCTGGGTTGCCGGTTCCGCCGTTGGGCATGCTGCCGGAAAATTCATTCCGGAAATCATAGTAAACTGCATGGGTATCGCTCTTTATGCGATGTTCATCGCTTTGCTCGTTCCCGCAGTTAAAAAGTCGTTTCGTAGCGGCGTTGTCGCGTTCATCGCGGCGGCAATGAACGCATTGCTTATCAAAACTCACATTGCCGGACAGAACTCCTCTCTTATAATCACAATCATTACCGTACCTCTTATCTTCACAATTCTGGCGTCAGGAGAAAAGAAAAATGAGAATTGAACTGCTAATTTTATTCGCTCTGCTGATGCTGGTGACATACATTCCCCGGCTTCTGCCATTTTATATGATTAACGCTGAAAAGATTCCTCATAGCGCGCGGGTTTACCTTTCATTTGTACCATACGCTATTTTAGGCGCTCTTATTTTCCCGGGCATTTTAAACGCAATCCCTGAAAATACGATTGGTTCAATAATCACAGGAATCGTTTGCTTTGCGTGCGCCGCAATTTTCAATGGAACACTTATCCCTCTCGCAGCCGGAATTACCGCCGCATTCTTTATTCAATTATTATGCGCGTGAAAGCGTATGCTGAAATTTAATCGAGGATGACAAATCTTCATCTGACCAAGCAAATCTGATAAGCAATTAATTTACTTTAGGGAATTGAAAAAAAACGATCTGTATCATGCACTTTAATTTACAGCTGTATATTCAACCTTTATTTTCTCGACTTTAACATTTTCAATTTTATCTTTTTTTTGCATCTTTACAAAATTTACGAACTCCAGGTCTGGATATATTCTTGTAAATACTGTAATTTTTATCATTAGACAAAAAAGGTCTTACTCGGCATTTTTGCATAGAAACTTAATTAAAATAATTAAATTTTATAAAAATAAGATTTGACAGTACCAATTTTTATAAAGTATTATGCATTCTAATGTATATGCTTTAAATCTCTGGCATAAACATTTAAATTGGATGTCTAAATGGCAGTAATACTCACAATGTGTTAAAAATTCTGTCAAAAACATGCATGCTAAATGTAAAATCTAAAAAAATGCTAAAACGGATTTTACGCATAATAAAAAAATTAAAGGCAAAAAAAACGGAGGATCAAATATGTACAAAAAATTCTGGACTATTTTTACAGCTATCGCAATCACAGCATTTTTTTCAATGTCTGTTATCGCACAAGATGCTAACACAGGAACAGGAACAGAGAATGAAGCTGAAATTGCAGATGACGCAAATCGTGATGTTACTACTGCTGACAACGCGGCTGTTACAACAGAAACTTCTGCAGCATTGGCTAAAACCTACTTTGATGGAGTAAACACTTATGTTAACTCTAAAGTTAAATTCAAACTTACTACAAGCGATAATTTTCTTGCAGATAAAATCATTTACAAAATAGACGATTCTGCTGACAATACATATTCAGGTGAATTCGCGATCACTGAAGAAGGCAAACATGTAGTAAAATATTACGGCGTAGATAAAGTCGGAAACATGGAAGATGAAAAAGTATTCCACGCAATAGTTGACAATACTGCTCCTGACGCAATGGCTGCTTTCTCTAAGGATCTTGTAGTCATCAATGGAAAGTTCTATACATCTGACAACAACATACTGAATGTTGCTTCTACGGACGCTCTTTCAGGAGTTTACATGATCAACTACTCAATCAATGAAGAAACGTTTGCTGAATATGTTACATCTTTCAGAGTAACAACTTCAGGCGATACAAAACTTAAAGTTTCAGCTGAAGATAATGTTGCAAACAAAGGCCAGTCTTTCAAAGTGAGACTTCCAAAAGGCGATGGAACTTTTGAAACAGTCGAAAAAACAGAACTTATGGTTTTCGTTGACAGTGTTAAACCGACTGTAGCAATCAGCGCGGATAAAGAGTTCATCGTTAAAAAATCTAAAAAAGTCGCTTCAAAAGAATATAAATACACAGTTACTGCTCAGGATAATGAATCAGGCGTAAAAATGATTTATTACAGAGTTGACGGTCGCGGTGAATTTATGCCTTACGAAAAAGACATTGTTTTTAACACAAACGGAAGCCATTTCATCGAAGCAGTTGCTGAAGACGCAGTCGGCAACAGATCTGACGCGTTAGTTCTTTCCGTATATGTTGACATCATTCCACCAGTAAGTGATATCGATACTATCGAAGATAAAGAAGCAGAATAATCATACACAATGCAAGGGGCTTTGCCCCTTGCCGCTTTATTAAAACGAAATAAAACTATTATCCTCTTTTAATTTCTGCTTATACTTTTCAAAAAAAATCGCCGACTTTACTGAATCACCGGTAAGATCATATATGACGCCAATGTTATATAACGCTTCAATGTAGCTTTTATCCTTGTTATACGCTTCCGCGAAAGATTTAATTGCAGCAACATATTTCATGTCAAACATGTATGCCATTCCAAGGTAAAAATGAGCTTTTGCGAAAGATTGATCCAATTGAACCGCGGCGCGAAATTCTTTTATAGCGAGTTCCATGTTATATTCATCATAAAGATATACTTTTCCTAATCCGTAATGACCCATGCAATAATATGGACTTAATTCTATAGTTCGTTCGAATATTTTTTTTGCTTCGTCAATTTTCCCTGACAAGGCTAATTTTTCACCGTCTAAATATAACTTGCTGCTGTTTTCGGCTGAAATTTGAGAAACCATGAAAAAACACATTATGGTAATTATAATTTTTTTCATTTCGCAAATGGAATAACGTCAATTAGTTTTTCATAAATGAATTTATCGACGCCTTCTTTATAATAAACGTAACCCAAAATTATAACGCACAGTACAAGAGTAAATACGCACATAAATTTTAATAATTTTTCAGCGCCAACATCATCTGCCTTATAGAAAACGATTATCAACGTCATTGGCCAAAATATAAAAAGATTATAAAAAAGAAGAAGCAGGATTTCACGCAGGAATGTTATCAACGCGGCATACCAGTCTGCAGTAAATGATGTGTAACCATTCATTATTTCTTTTTTGAAGAAATATATGAATAGCAGCAGAATTGCTGTCGCGATTATTTTCCAGAAAAACTCGACTTTTGGCCTGAACCATAGAAAAACAATGCTTATTGACCAAAGAAATATAAATATAAACACTGATTTTAGAATAATATTTTGTTCCATATTTTACCACTTATAAAATTATCTTTATTATTCATTATCGGCCTGTTTTAAAATAAAAAAAAGACTAATTTTAAAATGATTTTAACAGCATGCCTGAAGAACCATAAAGAGAAAAGAGAAAGCGGATGACACGCCTTCGGCTTGACAATGCTGAAGTTCTGTCAGTCGCCTCTAAGAACAAAATACAATGTCCTTATTGAAAATACTATGGATAAAAACATAATCGCTTTCTAAAATCCATATTTATCAGTACCTGAAATTGTCCGGAAAACTTTTAGCATTATAAACGGTTTAAAGATAGAGAATGAGCCATTTCAATTGCTTCTTTCATGCTGTGAAAATCAGCAATACCCTTCCCAGCGATATCATAGGCAGTGCCATGATCAGCTGATGTTCTTACAATCGGCAAACCCAGTGTCACATTAACTCCATTTTCAAAAGCTAACATTTTGAATGGAATAAGCCCTTGATCATGATAGTGAACAATTACACAGCTGTACGATGACCACTTCTCGGGAATAAAAAGCGTATCTGCGGAAAATGGGCCATGAATATCAATACCTTCATTTTTTGCCGTATTTACAGCTTTCAGCGTTACTTCCCTGTCAAATGTTCCGATTGCTCCATTGTCACCGCAATGAGGATCAAGGCCGCAAATCGCGAGTTTCGGTCTTTTCGAATCAATCAAACAAAACGCGTCGTTAGC
>JBFZEW010000267.1:0-6467 GCA_041306665.1 Spirochaetota bacterium
CCGTTTATCCGAAATTGAAACCGGCGGATGTTCTAACATTCCAAAGAATTCAATGGCATTTAAATTTAATTGCACAAATCAAGTTTTTATAAATTGTATTATAATTATTTCCAGCATGTATATATTATTTTTTTCTGCGGTGATTTTTGCCGGAGAAAAAGATACAATCAACTTGATCGAGTACAGTCTTGATTCTGGAAAATATTATAACGCGATAACGGAATCAATGCGCTTCGAGTATCTTTATCCTGAGAGTGCTGCCATGCAGAAAGTGCATCTTCTTTCAGGGCTCGCCTACTTCCATGGAGGAAACTTCGGAACGGGTCTTGAAAAAACAAGACTGTCAATGAAATACGAAAATGAAGATCTGCAGGCTGAAGCGATGCATAATATAATCTATATGCGGCTGCTTCAAGGTTCTGTATATCTCGCTCAAAATGATATAAAAAATTATATGTCAAATTTCAACAATATCAAGCCCGGACTTGATGAAAAAATTTATTTTGAACAGATATCTGCTTTCGCGTTTCAGGATAATTTCAACGCCGCATTGAAACAGGCTGAAGTTTACAGAAATTTATATCCAAGCGGGAAATATGCTGAAGATTTAATTAATCTTGAAAAACTCATTACAGAAGAAAAAAACCGGCCCGTGAAAAAATTAAGCACTGCAATGTTAGGGTCCGCTTTTATTCCCGGATTCAGTCATTTTTACACGGGTGATTACCGGACTGGAATGTTTTCTTTACTTTCAAACGCATTACTCATAGGACTTTTAACCAATGCTGTTATGAATCAAAATTATTTTGAAATTATTATTTTTTCATTCATGGAGTTAAGTTTTTATCAGAATTCTTTATACTCGAGTTATAATAATGTCGAAAAGTATAATAGCCGTGAAAATTTCAAAAAAGAATTAAAATTAGGCATGGAGATGAGGTTTTAATGAAAGATAATTTCAGATCGGATATTTTAACTGACGCAATAGATGAAAATTATAAGATTGAAGAACATACAACCTTTGTCAATCTGCATAACCTGCTGAAAAGCCGTAAACCTATTGATGAAATTGCCGAAAAAATTCTCGATACAAGTTTGATGGGAATGGATATCGAGAAAAAAGATACCATCGACCGTTTCCTTGATTTTGTTTATTTCAAATGCAAAACTGGAGTTCCGCACATAATGAGCCTTGCCTATCCAACTCAGCGCATGTCCGACAGCGAACTTGAACGGATAATAATCGAACTTATCAACGTTCATCTGTTTCCGGAGATTGTTTTTCCAATTTTAAAATTTATCTCTCGCAATGTTCAAAATTCAGATACAAATTTATTCTTAGCGCATCTAATCAACTCTGAAAACATTATTAAATCATTGTATGACACTTTTGTGCTCTTCCGTTCAGACACGCAGAAATTTATTGATTTTAAAAAACTTAACGCGGGCATAAAATCAAATGAAGAAGACAGATCATTGAATGTAAAAAGAATTCAGCAGTTCTCTTCTCATACTGATGACAGATTTTCTTCACCTCTCGATGCGGCATGCAGATTCAAATACGTGCTTGAGTACATCGCGTTGAACAACAATGTTTCATCCATTTACACAAAGGAAGACTTGAAGCTTACCTATTTCTAATTTACAAAACCAGGAATGTTCAGTTTTTCAAGCATGTTCGACACTGTTTTCTCGACGAGATTAATTTCATCATATCGTCCGGAATCAGTAACAGCTTCAATGCTGTTTAATTCCGGTTTATATTTTTCGACAAGCATGCAGAAAACATCCTGAAGATCTTTCGGGCTAGAATCAACAATGCAATATTTGAAAATCAGTTTTTTATTTTCCAACATTTTACGCAGATAAGTCTGCTTCGAAAGCATTGGATCAAAAAGTAGTTTCATTCCCATTCTCAGTCCTTCACGCCAGCATGCGAAGCAGAGACATTCAGTCAAACGACCTCTGTTTTCTTCATAGAAAAAAATAATTCCAGGCATGTCCGGAAGTATCCTTGACGCTGAAATTCTGTCATAGGAATAATCTTTCGACCATCCAATCGCGTAATATGTTTTATTATTAACTGTCTTCTTATTCATTAGTGATTATCCCGGATTTTATTTTCCTTACATTTTTAAGCTGTTTTTCAAGAATTAAAACAAGCAGAAGCGCGCGCTTTTGAACATCAGTTTCCTGATATAATTTTAATTTATTTTTAAATTCAGAAATGAAATAATTAGAAATAAAATCAGTCATTTCATTCAGACTTGTTATGAAATTCATTAAATAAATAAGCCGGTCTGACTCATTAATATCCATTAAAAAAGTATATTCCTGCGCTTTTTTACGGAGAGTTTCCATCATCCCGTTTTTTTCAGACAGAGCGTCAATAATTTCAGTACAATCCGCGGACAGCAAAGACTGAAATTTAGTAATCCTTGCTCTGCTCAGACCTCTGATTTCAACCATTGCGATTCCTTTTGATTCTAGTGATTTTGTCACTTTCGCGATTGTTCCAATCTGCCTTTTGGGAAATATAAAATTCTGCAAACCCCAGACAGGAATAACCAGCAGTTTTTCACCCGGCACCAATTGCGTCTGACCCTTCAAAAAATCAGGGATTTCCATGTTTGAATGAGGAAATAAAATTTTTTTGTAAAAAATCCGGATATTTATATGGTTATATGTATTCATATTGGCTATTTTATCATTTTCTCCTGACTTTCCACTTGAATCAATGAACTTATTTTATTATTTTATGTCTATCGCGCTTTTCAAATTACAGATTTTATTTTTCATGCATAATAATTCACAACATTAAACTATAAAAATTATTTAATTATCAAGAAAAAAATTCTTGTAATATTATTTTTATTCTTTATTATATGATAATCATCGATTGCGGTACTGACAATATTGCATGCTGTAAGACTAATTTTATAGAAATACTATTAAAATTTGAAGGCTGATAAAATCATGAACGAAAAAAGAAATGAAACACGCATACCTAAAAAACTTAAAGCTGAAGTTCATACTGAAGACGGACTGACATACAGTACATCAGCAGATATCAGTGAAAAAGGGATTTTCATTACGACTCCCGAACCAAGTCCTATTGGACAAAAACTTAAACTTGAAATCATTGCAGGCAACGATACAATTCCTGTCACCGCTGTAGTAAAATGGATTCGCGATGAAATTGACGAAAATCATAAAGCTGGGATGGGTATTGAATTTCTTGATGTTAATGCATCGGACATGAAAAAAATCACAAATTCATAAACTTTAAAAAAATTGATTCCTTTCAATAACAGCATTACAATATTTGACGGAAAGATATTGCGATTCATTGAGGAATGAATGAATAACACTTCAATAAATGAATTTATAAACTTAAAATGGAATGGCGGCGAAAAGCCGATTATACAGCCGCCTTCATTTTCTCCTGTAATAGCCGATCCTTCATTTCTATTCCCGCATGAAACTCCTTCGAAGGAATGGATTCTATATGCGCATTCTGCGTGGGGAATTCATGAATATGCTTCAAAAGACGGAACTACCTGGAATGACAAAGGACTTAAAACCGCAAATGCTATGCGGCCGTTTTTACGAAAAATTAACGATAATAAATATGTTCTTCTTTACGAAAAATATTCACCATTTGCGTTGCCCATGCAGATACTTCCCGGAAAGCGAATCTGGAATTCACATATTGAAATGAAACAGAGCTCGGATTTATTAAAGTGGAATAAACCTTCCGTAATCATCGAACCTTCTCTTGAATGGATGAAAGATTTTAAATTAGGTAAATCCGTATCAAATCCCTGTCTTGTTGAAAATGAAGGTACGTACAGATTATATTTTTCAGCGTCATTGGCTTTCATTGATGATTGCGGTTTTTGCGAACCGAAATACATTGGAATAGCGGAGGCAGGAAATCTTAATTTACCTTTCAATATCAGCCCAATGCCGGTGATTGATCCGGAAAATGATACGCTTCAGGGAGTCGTCGGTTCAGGTTCAATTAAAGTAATTAAAATGTCAGACGGATGGATTGGTCTTCAAAATAAAATTTATCATGATTCAAACGGAAGTTCACGCTCAGCAATCTTTATTCTAAGTTCGCGAGACGGGAAAGTATGGGACTCAGCCAGAACCGAACCTTTAATTCAGCCCGACTTAGGATGGAAAAAATCCCATGTCTACGCTTGTGACTGCAGGTTCAATAATGCTGACGGTCGCTGGTATCTTTATTTTAACGCACGCGATGAATGGAAGATAACCAAAGGCAAAGAAAGAATCGGCCGAATTGTCAGTATGTAAACAATTCAGCTTAGCATTGAAGTTGAATTTCCTTCTCAAACCTGTTAATAGACAGGTTATAAGCAGGTTATAGACAGGTGTGCATTTATTAGTGAATCAATGTCATATAAAAAAAAAGCACTTTTGATTATTCAAAAGTGCTTTTGCTCCCCCGGCAAGACTCGAACTTGCGACCAATAGATTAACAGTCTACTGCTCTACCGACTGAGCTACAGGGGAATGTCATTAATAACTCGCATCATCAATGTATAGGATAAATAAATTTTATACCATCTTTTTGCAACTAATTTTTTTAATAATAATTAAATTTTTTCATATTTTTGTTGATTCAAAAACAGCTTTCTGGTAATCTTTTTTTTAAAAAGGAGCATATGAAATGATAGTAACTACAGTCCATGTATATGTAAAAACCGACCGCATAAATGACTTTATTAATGCCTGCGTGGAAAATCATAACGCGTCAGTAAAGGAACCGGGTAATCTCCGTTTCGACATCCTTCAATCGACGGAAAACGAAACTGAATTCACATTATATGAAGCCTATGACAGCATTGAATCGTCAAAAGCGCACAAGGAAACAGAGCATTATAATAAATGGAAAAATACTGTCGCGGACTGGATGGAAAAACCAAGATCCGGAAAACCTCACAGAGTTATCGCGCCTGTAGACATTAAAAAATGGAAATGAATAATTTTAAAATTTCACGCATTCCCGAAATTATTTTTGAACCGAGAAGCTTCGAAAAACTTCCCGGAATATTAAGCAAATACGGGCAAAACGTCCTTATCATTACGGGAGGAAATTCCCTTGAAAAAAGCGGAAACATTGAAAAACTCAAGATTTTATCTGAGAAATACAATTTTGTTCTTTTTTACGAAAAAATTTCATCAGAACCTTCACCTTCAGTAGTTGATAAAATTACTTCCGCTTACAGAGACAAAAATATCTCTGCAATTGCGTCAATCGGAGGCGGCAGTGTGATTGACTGCGGTAAAGCGGTTTCAGCAATGCTTTGCGAAGAATGCGGAATTTATGAATTTCTCGAAGGCATTGGCACGAAAAATCCTTCTGGGAAAAAAATACCTTTCATCGCAGTGCCAACAACCGCTGGAACCGGAAGCGAAACAACAAAGAACGCAGTTTTTTCTGAAATTGGACCGAGGGGTTTTAAAAAATCTCTGCGTCACGATAATTATGTCCCTGACATCGCGCTGCTCGATCCGATTCTAACTTTGTCACTGCCGGCGGAAATAACTGCGGCAGGCGGATTTGATGCTTTATCTCAATTGATTGAATCATATTTATCAAATAAAAATAATCCTTTTACCGACGCACTCGCGTTAAGCGGAATCAAAGCTGTTTCGGAAAGTTTGCTTACGCTCTATTCCGTTTCACCTGAAGATATTTCACTTCGCGCGAAAATGTCCTATGCTTCCATGGTTTCAGGAATAACTCTGGCAAATGCCGGATTAATAGTTATTCATGGTTTAGCCGGAACCATCGGCGGGTATTTCAATGCAGCTCATGGAGTAATCTGCGGAATTCTGCTTCCCGCAGCTCTTGATGTAATTTTAATCAAATTAAAATCTGAAAACAATGAAAAATACATTTCCAGATATTCGGACATCTACTTCGCAATGACCGGTGAAAAAGCGGGGACTATCATTTCTTCTGCCGAGAAACTTGTTACTTTGCTGTATCAATGGAAAAAAGATTTAAATTTACCCGGACTTTCTTCATTACTGAAATTGGATATTTCAAGCGCGGACTATGATGATGCTTTAAAAAAAATCACAGAAAATTCGGATCAAAAGAACAATCCGGTTAAATTATCTCCTGAAGATATGCGTTTAATTTTAAAAATGTGCAATTAATTTTTCATAATTTTATCGATCTCGGCAGCATACCCGTCCATCTTCTGCGAAAAATATTTTCTCTGCTGCGGATTTAAAATTCTCACGACTTCATGTATTCTTAGAAGCTGTTTTCGGTTATAAAATTTACGCCGCGACAATTCTTCAGACGTATATAAAATCTCTCCGTATATAAATAAAGATTCAACCCATTCTGAGAAATCACTGTCGTTCTTTTGATATTTCACATGATAGGCGAATCTGTTTCTTGCATTAATGTCATCCGCGAG
>JBFZEW010000268.1:0-3255 GCA_041306665.1 Spirochaetota bacterium
ATTACAAATTTATTGAGAATTTCATCTTCCCGCAGTTGAATGAAATTATTGATAATCACTGCACTGGAACCAGATTCGGCATCAAAGTTGCTGAAGATGGTCTTCTATCAGGCGGATGTAAAGATACTCAGCTCACATGGATGGACGTCAAATTCGACGGCGTTGCCGTCACCCCGCGGTTCGGTAAGGCGGTAGAAATAAACTGTTTATGGTACAACGCTCTGAAAATTATGCAGTTATTCTGCGGTAAATTTAATTCTGAGTTTAAATATCCTGATCTCATTGCAAAAGTTGAACAAAATTTCATTCCTGTTTTCTGGAACAGCGCTAAAAATTATTTATATGATTATGTTTCCGGTGATTTTAAAGACGACAGTTTCAGGCCGAATCAGATCTTCGCCGTTTCTTTGCCGTTTACTTTACTTGATGATGAAAAATCTAAAATGATTGTCGATAAAGTAAAAGAAAGATTATATACTCCATTTGGTTTAAGAAGCCTTGTTGCTTCGCATGATGATTATCACGGAATATATAAAGGAACATTAAAAGAAAGAGATCTAGCCTATCATCAGGGAACTGTCTGGGCATGGCTCATGGGCCCTTTTATTACTGCTTTCAGCAAAGTTTATAATGACAAGCAGTTGAGCCGTAATTTACTTCTCGGTATGATTCATCATTTTTATGAAGATGGATGCATCGGCAATGTAAATGAAATTTTTGACGGCGAGTTTCCGCATAATCCGCGGGGGTGTTTCGCGCAAGCCTGGTCGGTCGGTGAACTTTTACGCGTTCTGCACGAAGATTGCGGTGAAAATTAAATTCTTGATTTTAACGCAGAATAAACTATACTAATCGCAACCTGGGAGGATTTATGGCATATAGAATAGATGTTGAAAAATGTACTGGCTGCGGCGCATGCGAGCCCGTTTGCCCAGTTGAATTCATTTCTGAGGACGCGTCTTCAAATAGATTGATTAACGAAAGCGAGTGCATCGACTGCGGTTCATGCGCTGACGCATGTCCTGTTGAGTGTATTTCTCCAGTTTGAAACAGTAATTGTAATACAGAAATACAGCTATGATAATACTGTATCAATATTTTTGTAATGTATTATCATAGTTCAAAATACCAAATTATTATACAAGCAAACCATAAGTTACTAAGTGTTATAATCCGTCCCTCAGCGTTTTAAAAGAGTTTTTAACTTATAAGTGCTTGTACCGGCACGGGTACATGGAAGCATCAGTTTTTAAAAGATACCCTTATGTAATATGCCTTCAGGAGAAAAAAATGAAAAATTTATTTAAAACATTTTTAGTTTTTGCGGCACTGCTTTTATCTACTTTTATTTTTTCTGATGATAACTACGTTCAGGCAGAATCAAAAATTAAAAAAACTGTCGTTTTCAAAAACGGTCTTGGTTTTTATATGCGTGAACTTAAATCAAAGTCAGCGGCGGACAAACTTGAAACAGCGGTAATTTCAAACGTTGTTCTTGGAACTTTATGGATTTCCGCCTCAGGCGGTGCTGAAATTAAAAAGATAACAGCGCAGAACGCCAGTTCGGATAAAAAAATCCCGGCTGCTGATTTCGCTGACTTGATAAAAGTTAATAAAGGCAAAAAAGTAAAAATCAATTATTACGGTAATGTTATTTATGACGGAATAATCTCGGATTTGAAACCCGATCCTGAAAATGATGCTGCAAATATTAAGCCTTCAATGTTGTATCTTGACAATGGAAAACAAATTATAGTTTTATATATCGGCAATATTATTTCAATTGAATTTTTAGATAAAAATTTTAACAGCATGATCAATAATCCCGGTTTTGAAAAAAAACTGCTGATTGATCTTTCAGCTAAGTCTTCTTCACCTGTGTATATTTCTTACATTCAACGCGGAATCAGCTGGACTCCGTCCTATCTCATTGACATCAGTGCGTCAGACTTTGCAATACTCAGCATGAAGGCGATTATTATTAATGACAGTGATGATCTTTTGGATTGCGATGTTGACCTCGCGGCAGGTTATCCTAATTTCATGTATCAGAGTTCTGATTCGCCAATGACTTTGAGTACTTCTTTAAACGCGTTTATGTCGAGCATCGGCAGTTCATATCCCGCGGCCGCTCCAATGTCGAATATCGCATACCAATCAAGAGCTATCGCTGAAAGTGCCGAAGAGGATTTTATGCAAATTCCGGACGCTAATGTCAATGTGTCAAGCAGCGAAGATTTGCATCTTTTTAATTTTAAAAATGTGAATTTGAAAAAAGGCGAGAGAGCGTATTATGATGTTTTTTCGAAGAAATTCAAATATGAACATCTTTATACATGGGACATTCCGGAGACAGCGACTGTCAGTTCAAGCGGTTATTACCAGTCAATGAATGATCAGAAAACAGAGCAGGTATGGCATGTTATCCGCATTGAAAACAGCGGCACAGTTCCATGGACAACAGCTCCTGCTTTTACCGTGAAAAACAACAAACCTGTTGCTCAGGATACAATGAATTATACTCCTGCCGGAACTGATTCGCGGGTAAAATTGACGGTATCATCTGATGTAAAAATTGACAGACGCGAAGAGGAAAAGGGAAGGGATAGAAAAGTTAAAATCGGAAGCAGTCTTGATACTTTCGATCACATTCTGATCGAAGGCGAGTTATACGTTAAAAATACTAAAAACGAAAAAATCACTCTTGAAATAAATAAAAAACTTACAGGTGAGGTGATTGACGCTGAATTGAAACCACAGATAGTAAAAGAAGCCGAAGGATTGAACAGCGTGAATTTTAAAACTGCCGTAAAATGGAGCATCTCATTGAACAAAGGCGAAACTAAGAAAATAAAATATTCATATAAAATTTACGTTAAAAACTGAAACATGCGTGAGCCGCTATAATGATAATTACAAATATGCGGCTCATGCTTCATCATGCTTTTTTTAATTCGTCACGCATTTTGTCTATCGTGGCTTTATAATCCTGAGTGCCGAATATCGCGCTACCCGCAACAAAGGTATCAGTGCCAGCTTTTGCGATCTCAGCGATGTTGCCGATGTTTACTCCGCCGTCAACTTCAAGTCTAATGTTGTATCTGCTTTCATCAATTATTTTTCGAACTTCAGCAAGTTTCCCCATTGTTGCAGGAATGAAACTCTGTCCTCCAAATCCGGGATTAACGGACATTAAAAGAATCATGTCGATTTTATCCATTAAATATCTGCTGGCGTCAAGCGATGACGCGGGAT
>JBFZEW010000269.1:0-3809 GCA_041306665.1 Spirochaetota bacterium
ATTAATTCTTTTATCGCATGCTGTTTCTGATTGCTTTCAAGAAATACTACGTGATCCGGTGTAAAAATTTTTTCTAGATTCATAAAAGGCTCCATGAATAACATAAAGAGAAGATAACTAAAATTATTTTAAAGCCTCAGGATGTAAAGTCATTTTTTATGATTATTGAGTTTATATGACGCCATATTGCCGTCTGACAAACAATATCATACATATTAGGATATGTTTTGTTATTTATACACTTCACCTGCTTCTTTGTACCAGAGAACAAAGTCAAGATGATCGGGAGGAATGCAGATTGTTTTTGAAAAAGCTATAAGTTTCGTCTCGAGTTCATAATAAACTTTTGGACTTAACGTTTTCGGTATTTCAGAAATTATAGAAAGCAATTTCATGTTTTTTAAAATATGTCTGTCTAAAATTGCAACTGAATCGCCAAAACCGATGTTCCGTAAAAAATGGGAGGCTTCTTTGTAGCCAATGCCTTTAATATTGTTGACCAGCCATTCTCTCATGTGTTTAGGATCACCGGCATCGATTAGTTTTTGTTTGATTAAAATTTTATTATTTTCTGAAAGTAAGTTTCTTGCCTCGACAATGTAAGCAGCTTTATTATTTCGAAAGCGTACAATGTTAATTTTGTCTGCAATTTGTTCCGCATCGCCGTTCATTATAAAATTGTTTTCTTTAAGAATTGACAGAGCTTTTCCGCAGGATTTCGCCTTTGACTGCGGAGTCATTATGCAAAAAACAAGTTCAACAAAAATATCATAATCAGAACCCGATTTCCAGAGCATTTTAAATTCATGAATTCGCTTTTCAATGTCATTTTGTATGGAATTGTAAATGCAACTAATTTCATTTGATATTTCTAACATTTATAACCTCATTTGTTAAAAAAATAGCATTAAGTGTGTAAAAAGCGAAAAAAAATATATTAAATTAAAAAATTTTTAACAAAATTTAATAAAATTTCGTTTAATAATTGAGAAAGAAAAATAATTTGGAGGACAAAATGAACACTTCTGCGAATGTTGACGGTGATTTTTACGATTCAATAGTGCAATTATCAAAAATAACATCAGTTTCTGTATCTGACATATACAAGGAGATACTGAAAATGATGATTAAATCATCAAAATTAAGGTATGTTGCAGGCAGACTAAGCGAATATCAGAACCATTCACCTGAACGATGGGAAAAACTGCATTATTCACTCAACGAAGAAGAAATAGAATTGATATCAAACGCCAGGCAGAATTTTAAAATTTCAATCTCTAATCTTGCTTTTGCCGGCTATCTGCTCTTTTGGAATGTTATTGTGGAAAAATTATTGAAAAAATCTAAAAAATCAAATATTGAAAATATTCTACGTACTTACGATGAATATAAAGAAAAACTTGCAAATTATTGCAGCTATTATAAAAAAAGATTAAAAGTAATAAAAAAAGAATAAAAAGAAACGAAAAAATAAACAAAGAAAATCCAAATTATTCGATCAGGCTGTTTCAAATAATAACGGCAAGATCAAAATATTAATCAGGAGAAAAAATGTTAAGCATATATGTTGACGGTTCCTTTATAAATGGAGTTTGCGGTTATGGTGCTGTAATTGTAAGAAATAATGTAATCACTGAAAAATTAAGCGGTTCATTGAATGATAAAAAACATACTGCAATTCGTCAGGTTGCCGGAGAACTTGAAGCTGTAAAAGTTGCCGTAAAGTGGTGCCTTTCGCAAAGTATTTCTGAAATTGATATTTACTATGACTATAAGGGAATTGAATGTTGGGTTACGGGTGAATGGAAAGCTAAAAATCCAATTACCCAGGAATATTCAGCTTTCGTTAAACAAAGCGGATTAAAAATCAAATGGCATAAAGTTGCAGCTCATACCGGAGATAAATGGAATGAAGAAGCGGATAAACTTGCAAAAAGTGCAGTCAAATCGTCGAATAAAGTTAAACCTGTTGCAAACGTGTCGCAGCTTGAAAATTTCTGTAATTTACTGATGGATCATCTTGACGAGAATAAATATTATTCCGTATTCGAAGGCACGTTTAATAACATGTACGGACGGCTTGAAATTTTAGATGAAGAAAATTTACGTATTGGCATAATTGATGTTTATAAAACTGAAAAGAAAAATTTCACTCCAGATTTTCGCGCATTTAAGGATAAAAATGCAGAAACATATTTAAAAGCCTTGTTCGAAGCTGTAAAAGTTGAAATTTTGAAAAACATTTAATTCTTGATTTATTTAAATAATTAGTTTATAAGTAATTAAAATTTCAAACGGTGTAAAATTGAATAATAAAAAAATCTCAGAATTTGTCACGCATTTACTGAATAATCCGAATTTAAATTCTGAGCCGCCTTTGATTGCCGAAGGCGTTGTAATCAATTTTATCATTCAGAATTTTAGTCAGCTTCAGAGTACATTAGCATCACCTCAATTTTTTCCGAACCTTCCTGCTAAGCAGGTACTTAATATGATAATGGAAGATCTTAAAAAAAGAACAATAGAACATATTTCTCCGAATATTGATATTTTCCTCAATTCTATTGATTTCACAGTTCTTGTGAAAGATAATCCAAGACAGACTTTTGATAATAAATTTTATATGCAGTCTTTTAAAAAATTTTTAACCGACGCGTTCGAAAATAAAGATGTGCGATATAATTTTCATTCGGTTTACAATATTTTTTCGAATGAAATTCTTGAAAAATATCTTGGTGAAGCATTTAAAAGAAGAAGTCCGATTTATTTTGAACTTGTCCGTGTTGCTCAGAAAAACTTTTCAATAGAAGAATATGTCAACTACATGAAAATTCTTCTGCTTGTACGCACGTCAGCTTATGTGAAAAAACCTATCGAAGGAATGACTGAAGCGAACGTGTCAATCGCAGATTTTTTAAAAGTAACTAAAACACTTGATCAGTTTTTTAAAGCAAAAACCGCCGATCTTTACAAAGATCTTCCCGGCATACCTGCTGATCTGGTGCTCGCTGCTTTAAAATCAAATGTCGGGTTAAGCGATATTTCAGCGGCAGAAACTCCCGCGAAATTCGCCTATATTCTTTGCAGTCGTTTTCAAGTTTTTAAAGCTAATGTAAAAGTTGAAAGAGGAGCCGAATCGCCTGACAAATCATGGTTTGGTACAGCAAAAAAAAATGCGGCGTTTTACAATTTCGATAAGCGCATTCTTGAAGATTTGTACATTATCGCAGGAGATAACAACTGGTGAGTAATTTTAACATGAAAAAACTATCCGGATTTTTCGAAAATTTTATTTTTATAGCTATTATTTTAGTCATTATACAGACTTTTCTTGAAGATTTCAGCAGCTATAAAAGCTGGTCCGTTCTCATACGGAATATTTTACTGATTTCAGGATTTATTTTGGATTTTATTTTTACAATTGAATTTATTGTACGCTCTTCAGTTAACGCGCGTAACAAAAAATTCATCGAATATTTCTGGTACAATAGGGGCTGGATAGATTTACTAAGTTCAATTCCTCTGCTTCTTCTAAATTCAGGTCCAGCGCTATACGTCATACTGTCAGGGGATGTTTATTTACTCGCGGAAGGAGTAGGCGTGCTCAATGTTTTTAAAATAATCAAAGCCATCAGAGTGGCGCGCATTTTACGATTGATAAGAATTGTCAAAATATTCGGAAAGATCCATAATACAGATAGTCCAATGACCCAGCATCACACCGCACTGATTACTTCATCAGCTGTATTTTCAATAATAATAACGTGAATTTGTTTTTCATTGATTAATTCACAATAATTAAAAGATCT
>JBFZEW010000270.1:0-10041 GCA_041306665.1 Spirochaetota bacterium
AGTATCTGTAGGAAAGAGTATTGCATCAATATTAGTTAATAGTACATATGGGTTGTATGAGCGGCGGAACAGCGGAACAATTGACGTTAAAATGTCAATGTTTATCGGTGCCGGAAGTATCGCGGGAGTATTTTTAGGAAGTATAATTCTTGAAAAATTAGAAAATTTAGCCCCGATAAAAATAAACGGAAAAGAAATCTTAGCGGTACAGTTTATTCTGCTTTGCTGTTTTCTTTTTTTATTATCATATATAGCAGTTTTTATGATATATGATTACAATAAAACAAAAACACGTGATCAAATAATCAATATTGGATTTTTTACAAAATGTAAAATACCTCCATATGGCATATTTAATTCTCTGGAATATCCGCGAATGTCATTAATTTTACTAATTTTGTTGGGAACAGTAACCGGTTTTTTAACAGGGCTTTTAGGGATTGGAGGGGGAGTAATTATAATACCCGCGCTGATATATCTTGTTGGATTAAATGGTTTAAAAGCGGCGGGTACAAGTCTTCTTTTGGTATGGATATCTTCATTTGTTGCTGTGTTTAAAAATATTTCTGCAAATAATATTGATTGGTATTTATGCAGCGTTCTCGTTATCGGAGGAATAATAGGGACGTTTTTTGGAACAAAAATCGGATTGAAAATAAGCGGTAGAAAAATGAAGATTTATTTTGTATATGTGGTTTTATTAGCAGTAATAATGACCGGATATAAGGTTTTAACAATTATATTTTTATGACAATATCCGTTATTCAAACCGTATTTTTACTGAGCCTCCATGTTTGTCTTCAAAACCTTCCGAACGGGACATTATAATTACAGAATCTTTTGATTGAATTAAGCCTTCGTGTGTTAGATTCTGATAGGTCATGCGCCTTAAAAAAGTGTCAACGGAAAGACCTGAGGAAAAACGGGCAGCTCCTCCGGTCGGCAGAATGTGATTGGTGCCTGAAAAATAATCGCCGACAGCGACGGGAGAATAATATCCAAGGAATAGTGAACCGACATTTTTTATAAGAGGAAGAAATTTATCAGCATTTTCAACCATCATCTGCATATGTTCTGGAGCATAGTTATTTGAAAAGGTGACGGCATCCTCAATTGTACCTGCGACATATATTTTTAAATGATTTGAAACGGATTTCATTTTAATTTCATGTCTTCCGCGCTTTGCGTCAAGATCGTTTAAAATTTCAGTTCGAACATTATCAGCTGTTTTAGCATCATTAGTTAAGAAAATCGCCAAAGCATTTTCTTCATGTTCAGCCTGTGAAAGTAAATCAAAAGCTGCCCATTTAGGATTAACATTCTTATCCGCGATAACGATCGTTTCACTTGGACCTGCGAGAGAATCAATCTGAATTATTCCCATGCTGAAAAGATAACTTTTCGCGGCAGTGACATATACGTTTCCGGGACCGACAATGATGTTGCATTTATGAACAGATTCAGTACCGAAAGCGGCTGCAGCGATTCCATGCGCGCCGCCGGATTTGATAATGTTTTCAATTCCGAGAAGATGACATACCGCACAGACAGCATTATTTATTTTCCCGTCTTTCGAAGGTGGAGTTATAATTGAAATATTTTTAACGCCGGCGATCTGAGCGGGAATTACTCCCATCATTACAGAAGAAGGGTACGCGGCTTTACCACCGGGGACATAAATTCCCGCATTTTCTATCGGCTGATAATTAACACCGAATTGTCCAAAATTGTATTTCGAATAATGAATGTTCTCGCGAATTTGATGAGAATGAAATTCCTGAATATTTGAAATTGCCTTTTTAAAAGCCAGGATTAATTCGGGAGGGGTATTTTTGAACCCGCTTGTGATTTCATCTTTTGATACCATAATCGAATCAAGTTTAATGTTATCAAATTTTTCAGTATATTTTTTTACTGCTGCATCCCCGGATTTTTGTACATCAGTTACAATGGGCTTTACAATGTTGGTCATTATATCTGTAAAGTCGTCACCGAAGCGGAAGAAATGGTTTTGTAATTCTTCTTTTGTCAAATCACGAAGATTCTTTATTTCGAGCAATTGTTTCTCCAAGAATTTTTTGTTTTATTCTCTCTTTTTTAATGTTATATTGAAATTTTCAATTAAAAAATTATAATTTTTAAAGTAATTGTAGTAACTATCGTAAATTTCCTGACAAGTCTTTTCACCTTTAATAAGGCTCTTTAAAACATCCTCAATAAACAAAAGAAAACCCAAAAAAACAAGTTTGCTTACGGAAATTTTTAATTCATATCTGGCAAACTGAAATTGCTCAGCATCTTCTTCAGAAAATCTAACATGATATGGTATAAAACAATATCCTCCGGAATTTTTCTGATACTCAGTTAATCGATACTCTCGATACTTTTTTTCATACTTTCTGATAGCTTTTATCAGAACCTGCTGAATAAGTGAATTAACTGAAATACCGGAACGTTGTGAATAAACCTCAAATTTGTTAAGTAAATTTTCATTAATATAAATAGTTGTACTTACCGACATAAATTCCTCCTTATACTTGTCATATATATAACGAAAAAGAAAGAAAAAATGTTAAAGAATTTTACTGAATTCGCAGGATTTTTAGAATTTTATTGTAAATATTGTGAAGTCATCGCGATACTTGATATCCATGGCAGTATTCTCGAAAATATTTTTTAAATGCTCAACTAATTCAGAAGGTGTATTGTTTAAAAATTTTACTGCAGTTTCTATTAAATTTTTTTCAACCAATTCAATATCCAGATCAACACCTCCGAGACATTCTGATACTCCATCGGTAAAAAGTATAAGCATATCGCCGTCGTCATATGTTGTTACTTTTTCTTCATATTTCATTCCGCTGAAAATTCCGAGAGGTTTTCCTTTCGCGTTAAGTTTCAGGTGCTCACCGTTTTTTTTCAGTAGAATTTGATTATTATGACCCGCGCTTCCATATGTAATTATTTTATTATGTGAATCTATTAGTGAATAGAATAGCGTTACATACATGCCGTGTTCACTGTCGTTAAAAATAAGTTCATTCGCGTTTTTCAACAGCATAGACGGAGCGGTATGTATTCTTGTTTCTGCTCTGACGATGTTTCTAGCTGAACCCATGAACATTGCCGCGGGAATACCTTTGCCGGATACATCTGCGACTATCGCTCCATATTTGTTTTCATCGAACTTTACGAAGTCATAAAAATCTCCGCCTACGACTTTTGCCGGATGATTAAACGCCGCAAGTTGATGTTTCCCATGGAAGGAAGGAATTTTAGGTAAAATTTTCCGCTGTATTTCAGCGGCAATATCTATTTCCCGTTCAAGGCGTTTGCGGTCAATTTGATATTTCTGATTTTCAATGTTGTAATATGTATCGGATATCAAATTTCCGACCGTAGACAGAACTCTTAAGTCAAATGAATCAAACACAGTACGGTTTTTTTTGTCAGCCATGTTCAGCACGCCGATCGCGTTTGTTTTATGTATAACAGGCACTGATATAAAAGATTTTGTTTTATATGAATTTTTATGCGTTAATACATTTGGAGGAAGTTCATCTGAAATATCCGTAACTATCATGGGGTCTTTATTTTTATAAACAATCGTGGATACTGAATTATTCGTCAGTATGCACGTTTCCGTGTCTATATCAGCCGGCAGACCATATGATGCTTTCAGTTGAAGTTTATTTGTTGTATTGTCAATTATGAATACTGACGCTTTTTCAGCTCCGATAAAACGGCTCAGCGTCTTCAGAATGTTCTGGAAAATATCTTCATCGTAAATATTTGAAAAAGAAATTGTCTGTGATACTTCATATAATGCGGACAATTCATCCATGCGGCGTGACATTTCATCCTGAAGCCTTCTATTGTCAACGGCTATTGCGGCATGTTCGGCTATAAGATCCGCTTTCAGCACGTCGTTTTCCGAGAAGTGATCTCTTCCGGTAGTATTAACAACCTCCAGAACTCCAACCAGATCATCTTGTATCAGCATAGGCACGCACAGCACATTTCTTGTTATGAAATTACTTTTTTCGTCAATTCCCTTGAAAAATCTGCTATCTTTTTTTACATCATTTACTATTATCGATTTACCGGTCAGAGCGACTTCTCCGGCGATACCTTTTCCTTTTGGAACTATTTCACCTTGAATTATCTTTCTTTTATCACCTGTTACTGTATTAAAAATAAGGTCGCCGCTTTTAATATCCGTGAGAAGAAGAGAAGACGCTTCAGCTTTCAACAGATCTTTCGCCAAATCCATTATTGTCTGAAGAAGTTCCGGAAGACTACTTCGTGAGTTTATCTTTTTATTGATTGTATGAACAATCTGTATGTCTATTGTATTTTCGATATCATTCGCCTTTTTCTGAATTTCGAATATATTTGCTATTTAGTCAATCAGTATTATTATTTTTCTAAACTTCCGATATTTTTACCCTTGAAATACTGCATTTTCTGGATGAATAAATTGTTTTCATCATAAATTGTTATGATTCCATGCATTTCATCATCAAGCCATGTTCCAACATATTTCCCAATGAGTTTTTTATTTTCATAAATCCACAGTGTTCCCGTACCGTTTTTTTTGTCATTTAACCACTGGCCTTCATAAACGCTTCCATTGCTATAATGATATTTTCCGAGACCTTCTCTTTTTCCGTTTTTCCACTGCCCTTCATATGTGGAGCCATTCTGCCATACATATTTTCCATTTCCATTGCTGCAGTTTCCCGTACAAGCGTCTTTTACAACATTCGATGACGCACAAGAGAAAAATGAAATAACCAGTGCTAAAACAAATATATTCTTCATAGCTATATCCTGAGAAAATGTAATATTTAACCTGCATATTAAAAGATCGAATTTTATATTACAATTAAAATTTAATTAATTTATTGATTTTCCAGCAATTTGAACTCATTTAAGAAATGTTTATCATATAGAAGACTCCGCGGGCGAAGAGTATTAAAAGTAAGGTTGGTAATTGAAGGAGAGTATGTTTTTATGTTTATTGAAATTTCCATGAGAATGTTTTTAAAACAGTTAAATCTTTACTGCTGACTTTTTGCGTAAATTTAAAAATTTTGAAGGATATAAACCAGCGTAAATGATTTTACCGCCTCTTCTGAAAATTTTTCTTGTTTAGAATTGAAAAACAATTTATAATTAATTCAGGAGGAAACTTATGAATCTGGTAAATTGGGTCGCTAAAAATGTTGCTGGCCATTTCGGTATGAAAAATGCGATGGATCGTCTTGACGCTAGTTTTAAACTTGGTGAAAGTTCAACAATTCAAATACCTAAAGAAGTAATGGCAGTAAGTCTGGACTTTGCTGCGCGCGGTCTTTTAAACCAGTTTGCCATTCAGACTCATCTTGATTGGATCATGCCTTACTGGGTTAACCGCCAGTATGACATTTCTTCAAGCAGCTACATTCCCGCGACTGTGTTGTCGACCAACATGGCTCACCGGAATTGGACTGCGATTGGCACACTTGAATCGACACGTGAACCGATTGTGGATCCGACAGGTTTGCTTACGCCATGGTTTGACGGCTGGTCTGTTGAATTCTGGATTTTAAAAGAGGATTACCTTATTGTACCCGCAAAAAGTAATGATATATTTCAGTATCTTGTTAAATCTCTCCCGATAGTAGTTTCTCAAAGTATTAAAAAAAACGTGCGTTTCCGTATAGAAGCGTTCGCGCATAAACATGACAATGAAGAAATTATATGCAATTCAATTTCCATGGAAAATCTGGAATCAAACCCTGCTGAAATATCACTTTTCGTTTCAATTCGTCCGTATAACCCGGAAGGAATCGCGAGTATCAATAAAATTAAATATATTGATAATGAAAATCTTTTCATGGTTAATGGAAAATCCGGTATATTTTTCCCTCGCAAAGCTGATCGTGTTTATTGTTCTAATCAGAAAGGCGGAGATTGTTCAATTAAAGTCAGCACCGATGATGATGCGCGAAATGTTGAATGCCCGCAGGGTCTTGCTACTGCTTTTGCCGAGTATAAATTTGTACTTCAGCCGGGTGAAACCTGTGAATTTGAAGCACGCGCTTTAACAAATCCGAAAGAAAAAAAACATATAAAAGCGGAAAGTATTTATCAGCTTTCGTATCCGGAAATGAAACGGGAGACAGTTGTTGAATGGGATCAGATTATAAAAAAAGGTCTTCAGATTGACATTCCTTATCAGAAACTAAAAAATACTTTTTATTCAAATAAAGCGCATCTGTATTTATTTGTTGATGATAACATAATTACGCCGGGACCATATACTTATCATCAGGAATATTTCCGCGATGCGGCATATTCTGTGACTACTCTTGATAAGCTTGGATATTCAGCCGAAGCAGAACGAATTCTATTGAATTATCCCACACGCCAGCGGGGTGACGGTTATTTTCTGTCGCAGGAAGGGGAGTGGGATTCCAATGGTCAGGCGCTCTGGACATATCATCAGCATTATCTTTACACACGGAATAGAGAATTTCTGGATAAAATATATCCTTCCGCTATTGAGGGATTTGAGTGGATTAAAAAGAACAGAGAAAAAAAACACGGTCTTCTTCCTGCCGGATATTCTGCTGAACATTTCGGACCAAATGATTATTTTTACTGGGATAATTTCTGGTCTCTGGCCGGCTTAAGAGGACTCATTGAAATCGCTGAAATATTAGGCAAGAAGAAAGATGTTCTTGAAATTACCGCGGAATACGCGGATTATGAGAAAGCGGTTTTCCAATCAATCGATAAAGCTAATGAAAAATTTCCTTTCCCGATAATTCCAAGTTCTCCGAACAGAAATATTGACAGCTCTTTAATCGGATCAATCTGCGCTCTGTTTCCTTTGCGAATTCTTCCAGCGCGTGATCCGCGCATAACAGGAACATTAAGGCTGATTCGCGAGAAATATCAGAAAGACCAGGCATTTTTTCACCGTGTAATTCATTCAGGCTATAATGTTTATCTTACTGCTCAGCTGGCGGAATGCTATCTTTTCAGACGTTCGCCGAGAATGCTTCCGATTCTGCAATGGATAATGAATAATATATCAAGAACCGGAACATTCCCTGAAGCGATTCATCCACTGACCGGAGGCGGCTGCATGGGAGACGGTCATCATGGCTGGGCTGCAGCTGATCTTTTAAGTCTTGTCCGTAACATTCTCTTTTTTGAGGAAGATAATGGACTCGTTATCACTCCTGTTCTATATCACAGATGGATGGAAGCCGGTGAAGTCATGGAAGTGAAAAAAGCTGCCAGTTATTTCGGTGAAATAAATTTCCGCATTGAATCCCGTCCTGATCAGATTGAACTTCATTTGAATAATAAATATTTCAAAAAACCGGAATTTATTGAATTTTCTGTACCGTTTTCCGCAAAAAAAGCTCTTGCTGGAAACAAGGAAATACAACCTTATACCGGCAGCAGGTTCCGCTTCAGTTCAGACGTGGAGAAGGTTATTGTTTACAGATAATATTTAATCATGCGCATTGAGCATATCTCCAGCGGGTTTCTGAATTTGCAGAAATCCGCTGGATTTTAACAAAACAAATTCATATGAGCTGTTGCTTTAATTTTTATTATGATTAATAAATATTTTTCTAAAAACATAGATTTTGAATTTGATTGAATGTACTATTATGCGTTAAGTGTTTTTCTTCTTTATTCTCACCTCATAGTTAATATTATTTCTAAGCAGATCAAAACCTAAATTTAAAAAAAATGAATTAATTTATTGACAAATGTTTCTATGTATAGAAACATGCTTTTTATGATGAATATAATGATAAATAAGAATTGGTATGGCTGGTGGCAGATTTCAGATGAAATTAAACTGTTCCGCACGGTATAACTGTATTATATTTATAAACCAGAAACCGCGGAACTAAACCGCGGTTTTTTCATGGAGGAAAGATGTATTATCCGTCAATAGATGATGTTAAAAAATTAAGCAGAAAGTTCAACCGTATTCCTGTATATAAAGAGATGAATATTTCCGAGCCTGGAATGTTAATGTTGCTGAAGACTTTACAGAATGACAGAAATGTTGTTTTTCTTGAAAGCGCGAAGCAGAACAAGACCGCGGGAAGATTTTCATATCTGGGATTCAACCCGTCTAAGGTTATCCGCTTTCAAAGTATTGATGAACAGCCCTATGTTTTTGTTGAAAATGAAAATTCATCAATACATATTCAGGAAACAATATTTGATTTTATGAAAAGGGAAACTGCTCAATTCCGGTCACCGACCTACAAACAGTTTGGAACATATAACGGCGGTTATACAGGTTATTTCGGTTATGAAACAATTAACTATGCCGATATTCTACGCAGTAAGGTTAAGGAGGATGCGGATCTTCCTCTGGCAGCATTCGCTCTAATAGATGATTTCATCTGCCTTGACAATAAAATCAACAAGCATTTTCTCGCGACAGCAATATATGTTGATGAATCTTTACCAATTCAAGATCAGTATGATTCCGCAATAAAAATTCTTCAATTGAATGAAGCTGACATTATCAATAAAATATCACAGACTACAATTCCTTACATTCCATCTTATGCCGAAGAAGTCCCTTTGAAGTTTCGTGAAACAAAGGAAAAATTTGCAGATAAAGTTATGAAGATTAAGCAGCTGATTCATGATGGAGAAGTTATACAGGTTGTTTTAAGTATGAGAGCAGAAATTGAAAGGAAGATTGACCCGTATATTTTCTTTCTTAAACTTCGGGATCTGAACCCGTCGCCATATATGTTTTTCCTGAAACTGAATGATCTGCGGATTGTCGGCAGTTCACCTGAAATTCATGTAAAGATTGATCAGAAACAGATTCATCTGAAACCAATTGCAGGTACGATTCTTCAGGGAAATACAAAAGAGGAAAATCGCCGGCACAAGGAAATTCTTCTTAATGATGCGAAGGAAAGAGCTGAACATTTAATGCTCGTTGATCTCGGGCGAAATGATTTAGCGCGCGTTTCAAAACCGGGTTCTGTTAAAGTAGTTCATTTCATGCAGCCGGAGGATTATTCGCATGTTATTCATCTCGTGTCCGATATAAAAAGTACTTTAAGCGCCAGTAAAAATATCGTCGATGTTCTGAAAGAGACTTTTCCGGCAGGTACAATTTCAGGCGCTCCGAAAGTGCGCGCGATTGAAATTATAAATGATACTGAAGATATCGCGCGGGGAATATATTCAGGAGCGATTGGCTACATAGGTTTTAACGGTTATGCAGATACATGCATAACTATACGTACCGCATATTTCACTCCTGAAGGAGATTATCTTCAGGCTGGCGCTGGAATTGTTCAGGATTCCGTTCCTGAAAAAGAATATGAAGAGATAAGGAACAAGCTGCGGGCTCTCGCGGTAAGTCTTCCTTTCGCGGAGGTGTAAAATGTTTTTAATGATAGATAACTATGATTCATTTACCTATAACATCGTGAATTATATTGGAATCTGCGGAGAGAAGGTGGATGTCATTTTGAATAAAGCGGATTTCAGCAAAATTGATTTTTCAAAGTATAAGGGAATTTTTCTTTCTCCCGGACCGTCTTCGCCTGAGAATGCCGGTATTACTCTAGACGTGATTAAAGCTGACTTGAAAATTCCAATTTTTGGAATATGCCTTGGAATGCAGTCGATTGCTTATTGCTACGGCGGTGAGGTGATACACGCAAGACAGACTATGCACGGTAAAGTTGATACGATTACCCAGTACGGCAGCGACATTTTCAAAAATCTTCCCGAGTCTTTCCGCGTTGTGCGTTATCACAGTCTTGCTGTTAATGAAAAAAATTTCCCTGAAGGATTTACAATTACCGCCAAAGCCAGTGACGGTGAAGTTATGGCAATGACCCACGTTTCCAAACCAGTGTATGGAGTACAATTTCATCCTGAGTCATATTTAACCGAGTATGGAATTGAAATGATAAAAAATTTTTTAGGAGTATGCAATGAATACGGAATCGGTAAATATATTATATTCAAAAAAAAATCTGA
>JBFZEW010000271.1:0-4169 GCA_041306665.1 Spirochaetota bacterium
CGTTGATGTCAAAAAAATCATAAATGAAAGCGCGAGTCTGGTTCTTACAGGATCAAAAATAGCCATTAAAGAAAAAATCATTTGCGATGATTTATTTGTCTTCGCCGATGAAGGGCAGATATCTCAGGTTTTTAACAACATAATAATCAATGCGAAACAGGCAATGCCGGATGGAGGTAATTTATCTATTAGTTGTTTGTCAGTTAAGTTAGAAAATTTTCCAGACGGGAAAATATGTGAAAGTCAGGATTATATTAAAATTATTTTTGCCGATGAAGGACCTGGAATTCCAGATGAAATCGCGGATAGAATTTTTGAACCTTTTTTTACGACAAAGCACATGGGTTCAGGACTTGGGCTCGCGACAAGTCATTCTATAATCAAACAGCATAATGGATTTATTCAATTTAGAAATACAGATACAGGCGCTGAATTCACCATATTTTTACCTGCCGCAAAAGAGAAATTTAATCTCATTACTGAACAGAATGTCATAATGGGAAAAGGGCGAATTCTTTTTCTCGATGATGAAGCGATGATTAGAACTGTGGCTGTAAAGATGATTAAGCATCTCGGATATAATGTAGATGCGGTTGAAACGGGATCAGATGCTGTCGCGAAATATAAAACTTCAATCATGGAACATAAAAAGTATGATGCCGTAATTCTTGATTTGACAATACCGGGAGATATCGGCGGAAAAGACGTAATGCGTGAACTGCTGCAGGTTGATGCTGACGTAAAAGGTATTGTTTCAAGCGGATATTCGAACGATCCGGTGATGAGCAATTTTGAAAAGTTTGGATTTTGTTCAATTATTAAAAAACCTTTTAATCTCGAAGAACTTGGAAAAATTCTTGAAAATATTATCAATAAAAAGTAAATCTGCAGAATATAAAATCATAATCACATTAACATGAAAAGGAGACTTTTTTGAAAAAAATAATTTTAAGCACTCTGCTGTCATTAATTTTTATTTATCCGGTTTGTTCTCAAAATAAATTATATAAATATAAAGTGATAATACAGCCGTTTTTAAAAACATCCATCACATCCGGAACTGAAAAAATTAATTATAAGATAATTAAAAAGGATAACACTCTTGCGGAAATAACTTTCAATTACGTCAGCGAATCCGGAAATTTCAATATAATGAATCCGGAATATGGGGTTGAAAACAGAGCGTTAAAATCTGATAAATTAGAATATATAATATTGAATAAACAAAATTCAATGTTCAAATTCAATTCATATTATAAAACTGGAATTCAGCCGAAAAGCGTTACTTTTATAAATAACGACCAGGTTTGTGTTCCATTATTGGCTGATAACACGATAGATGTCATTGATATTAATAACGGGAATACAGTCAAATTAACTGTTCCTGAAAAATATTCAGGGAAAAAGGGATTTGTCGAAGCGCTTGTTCTGAAAAATAAAAATGAATTATGGATCAGCCAAATGATAAACGCGAGCGCGCATGTATTTGACTTAACAACGTTAAAATATAAGACAACAGTAGAGACAAAAGGCACATGGAGTAAAGTACTGGCGTATAACCCGGTAATGAATAAAATATTTCTCACGAACTGGGAAAGTCATGATATAAGTGTTATCAATCCTGATTCCTACTTGGAAGAATATACAATTCCCTGTTTTGGCGTACCGCGAGGAATCGTTTTTTCTAATGATTATAAAACAATGTACGTCTGTCAGTATTACGCGGTTGTTGGGAAAAAACAAACTAAAGGTGAAGTTTTAAAAATAGATCTTGCGACGAACAAGGTTGTTAAAAAGTTCGGTGATCCGGGAGCTAAAAGGCACATGGTTAAAATTCCCGACAAGAATTATTTAATTGTTTCCGACATGGGCAGAAACTCTATTTGTATTTATGACATGATTACAGATAAATTGATGAAAGAAATTATTGTTTTCAGTCATCCGAATACCATTGCAGTTTCGCCTGATTCGAAATATTTGTATGTGTCATGCAGAGGACCGAACAATCCTGAAAGTTATTTAAAAAAAGGTTTTACCATGGGAAGAGTTTATGTGATTGAAATGGAAACTTTTTCAGTCAAGGAATCTATCGAAGGCGGAAACCAGTGCACAGGGCTTGATGTTTCTCCGAATGGAATGAAATTTGTATTCAGTGATTTTCTTGATAACGCGATAAGAGTATATGAAAAAACTGAAAAGTAAATGAGTTCAGTTCAGTTCGGAAAGTTCTTTTTTAAAATTAATATATTTCGCTTTTTCATGCATATTTTCAATTTTACATTTTAAGAGCTGAATAAATTTTTTATGTTCTTCAGATCCTGGAAAAAACGATTTATGGTTCAGCATGCGGCAGATGTGAATAATTTCATTGTTTAATTCAATAGTTTCTTTTGAAAAAAAAGCTGCAGAAAATTTTTCAAATATGTAATTAATCGCGGTTTCAGCAGGATGAAGCATGTCGTCTGCGTAGAATCTGTAATCGCGCAGTTCATCCATCATGATTTCATAAGATGGAAAATAAGAAGCGCAGTCAGTCTTTTCAATGACTTCGTGTACTGCTGTAAAAAGTATGGATTTACTTCTCTGGTTGTCAATAGCACCGTCTTTCCAGTGCCTGACGGGACTTACCGTAAAAACAATATTAATTTTGGGATTAAAAATTTTCAGTCTATTGATTGTGTTCAACAGTTCAGAAAAAATTTCATTTACAGTCAGCAGGCTTCGGGTTAATTTATTGCCGGGAAGTTTATGACAGTTTGCAGCAAGTGATCCGTTTTCAGTGAGCCTGTAAATCCAAGCAGTTCCTAAAGTTAAAAACAAGTATTCACTTTGTTTAAGATGCGCCGATGCCGCGGCGATTGCCCCGTTAATTCTATTCAAAGTATCTTCCGCTGAAATTGAGGAAAAAGAAGAATGATGTTTTATGCTGTGATAAAGATCATTATGCAGGAAAAGATTGTTTTTATTGAACTCTTTTCCATCAATGAGATAGCCGATTGATTCGCAAATAGATAATGGATTGTAGGAAATCCCGCATGGATTCGCGCTTGTTTGGAATTTAAGTTCAGACATTTTACGATTCATGTTTTCAGAAAAACACGATCCGATAAACATCATTTTATCGTGATGAGATATTTTAACCCGGAATTCGTTTATATTTATTTCTGTTCGGAATTGCATAATCAGTATATTCAGCAGGATGTATTTTTTTGCAATTCAATTTTTTTAATTCCGGTAAACGGAAAATTATTATAAAATTGTGTTTACAATAAACCCACATAAAACAGAGTGTTTAATATAAGGAAGTTTAAAAGTTTTATATTTTAATGTTCCCGAACCGGCACGAATGCTTTTTTTAGAAGTGCCCATAAAGGTGAAAAATGAGTATTGAAGCGAATATAGCAAGATTACAGAATATTATTGCCGTGAATACAAAAATAATATCGGAAAAAAACACGCAAATTAACGCGTTGAATGATAGTATAGATATGATTGAAAGCGGAATAACTCCGGATTTGTCCGATTCAGAACTCGATATTTTGATGGATGATATTCAAAGTAAAAATGAAGAAATCGTAAATTTGCAGAGAGAAATCGGGGATTTATAAAACCGATACAAAATTTCACTTCCAATAAAACTCTTCAGCATGAAAAAACGAATCAGTTTAAAGTACAACGTTGAGAGGGTTTACACTACGAACAGTTATCCATTTATTATTTTCTCATCATTACAAGTGTAAATGAAAACAGTATTTAAATTTTTTAAAAATTAAATACTGTTTTAGGTTTACCCATAAAAACGTTTATTATATCTTAGAAAGTAACCGGCTTATTATTTTTTTTATTATGAAATTCTCTTTTCCAAGATTTGACTCTTTCAGCATCTTAACATTTAATGTCGATGTTTTGTGTTGCTCAAAAATTACCAGTTCATTTTTACCTTTTTTCAATAGCGGAGCAGGAATGTATAATGATTTTTGCGGCCCAATATTCCAATATCTTCCGAGATTAAAACCGTTAATAATGGCGATACCTTTAGTCCAGCCTTCAAGATGAAGGAATGTATCTCCGGTTTTTTCAAGAGTAAATTCAGTCTTGAAAATTACAGGCGCTTCATATTCTTTTATTTCCGCGCGCGTATAATCTTTCGCGGGAAGTTTTTTAAAATC